>DASXLU010000074.1:0-33353 GCA_036496065.1 Candidatus Acidiferrum sp. | reverse complement strand
TGTTCGCGTATGGTGGGGACCTATGGAGCGTCTCGCGCGAAGGCGGCACGGCCGAACGGCTGACCGCGGGAACAGGCACGAAATCACGTCCCACGTTTTCGCCGGACGGAAGCGAAATCGCGTTCACAGCGAATTATGATGGCAATCTTGACGTCTATGTAATCCCCGCGACTGGAGGCGTTCCGCGGCGCCTTACGTATCATCCCGCATCGGATGCCGTGATGGGATGGTCACGCGATGGAAAGCAGGTGCTGTTCGCTTCGAACCGGCTGAGCAATTCGGCGCGCTACAACACGCTGTTTACGGTGTCGCGCGAAGGAGGCTTTCCAGCGCAATTGCCCCTGCCGATCGCGGTGGAAGGCAGTTACTCGCCCGATGGAAAGGAAATCGCCTACGTTCCGCTGGACCACGCCTTCGAGATTTGGAAGCACTATCGCGGCGGGCAGAGTTCGCCGATCTGGATCGCGCGCCTGTCGGACTCCAGCGTCACTCCGATCCCGAGAACCAATTCCAACGACTTCAATCCGATGTGGATCGGCGAGCAGATTTATTTCTTATCCGATCGAAACGGGCCGACTTCGCTGTTCGTTTACGACACGAAATCCAAGAAAGTCACGGAAGCGTTCAAAAATGACGGCCTCGATTTTAAGTCCGCCAGCGCTGGACCTGGCGCTATCGTCATCGAACAGTTCGGCGCGATCTGGCTTTACGATTTGAAATCCGGTAAGGCGCATAAAGTAACTATTGAAATTAATGGCGACTTGCCGGAGTTGCGGCCGCGATTCGTCAACGTGGCGGGGCGAATTCAGAATGCAGATATTTCGCCCACCGGTTCGCGTGCTGTGTTTGAGGTGCGAGGCGAGATTCTTACCGTGCCCGCCGAGAAGGGAGACATCCGCAATCTAAGTAATACGCCCGGAGCTGACGAGCGAAGCCCGGCGTGGTCTCCAGACGGAACGCGCATCGCATATTTTTCCGATGAATCGGGCGAATACGCGCTGTACATCAAGAATCAGAGTGGCCAGGGAGATCCGCTGAAGCTCGATCTGGACAGTCCGCCCTCGTTTTATTTCTATCCGACATGGTCTCCCGATAGCAAGAAAGTCGCCTTTACCGATAAGCGCCTGAACTTGTGGTACGTCGATCTGGAGAAGAAGTCGCCGGTGAAAGTGTTTCACGATCGATTCACCGGCGAACAGCAGATTTTTCGCGCGGCATGGTCGCCGGATAGCAATTGGTTGGCCTATACGCAGCAAGAGTTGAGCCACGCGCGCTCGATATTTCTGTATTCCTTGGCGAAGGGCGAAAGCTATCGCGTGACGGATGCGATGAGCGATTCGTTCTCCCCGGTGTTCGACAAGAGCGGCAAGTATCTGTATCTGCTGGCAAGCACCGACGTTGGCCCGCTGCTTGACGATTCTATGCTTAGCCTGAGCCGGCCGGTCACCAGCCATGTGTACGTCGTTGTGCTGCAGAAAACTTTGCCATCGCCACTGGCTCCGGAAAGCGATGAGGAGGAAGCTAAATCCGCAGCCGCGAAGAAGGAGGAAAAAACCAAAGAGAATGCTGCACCACCGGAAGTAAAGGTAGATTTCGAAAAGATCAACCAGCGGATTCTGGCGTTGCCGATGTCCGCGCGAAATTACACCGAACTCCAGCCTGGTAAGGACGGCGTGCTGTTTATGCTGGAAGGACCTTCGGTCGAGCCGCTGAATGGTCCGGGTGCGCAAACGGCATATCGATTCGATCTAAAGACACGCAAGACAGACAAAATCGTGGAAAACATTTTGTCGTTCTATATTTCCGCGAATGGCGAAAAAATGCTGTATCGCTTGAACGATGGATCCCAGTCTCAGGCAAGCCCCAGTGCCGCGCCTCCACAAAATTGGGCCATCGCGAATGTCCCAGCGCCGCCGGCGAATGGCGCTACTCCTCCCACATCGCCTGCGGGGGCAAGAACTCTCAACTTGAGCTCAATGGAAGTGCGCGTCGATCCTGCGGCAGATTGGAAGGAAATTTACAACGAAGCATTCCGGCTGGAACGCGACTTTTTCTACGACAGAAACTTTCATGGACTGGACCTTGCCGCCGCTCAGAAAAAATACGCCGCTTACTTGCCGGGAATCGCGTCGCGAGGCGACCTGAACTACGTGTTCGCCGAAGCGATGGGCAATCTCACGGTCGGTCACCTGTTTGTGCGCGGCGGTGACTTGCCGGAAATCAAACGAATTCCCGTAGGACTGCTGGGCGCGGATTTTAAGGTTGAAAATGGCCGCTACCGGTTCGGTCGCGTCTATGACGGAGAGAATTGGAATCCGCAATTGCGCGCGCCGCTGACGCAACCAGGAGTAAATGTTGTCGAAGGAGAATATCTGCTGGCGGTCAACGGGCGCGAAGTTCGCGGAAACGATGAAGTGTACAGCTTCTTCGAAGAAACCGCCGGCAAGAGCGTGCTGCTGCGTGTAGGGCCGAATGCAGATGGCAGTGGTGCACGCGACGTGACGGTGGTGCCGGTTGAAAGCGAAAGCGGTCTGCGCAATCTTGCGTGGATCGAGGGAAACCGGCGCAAGGTAGAGGAATTGAGCCAAGGCAAGCTGGCTTACATCTACTTGCCGGACACAGCGAGCGGCGGCTACACGTTTTTCAATCGCTACTTTTTTCCGCAGGCAGGCAAGCAGGGCGCTGTCGTCGACGAACGCTTCAATGGCGGCGGATTGAACACCGACTACATTTTGGATTATCTGCGCCGCACGCTGATGAATTTCCGTACCACGCGTGATGGCGAGGATATGACCACGCCGGTGAGTCTGATCCAGGGGCCGAAGGCGATGATCATCAATGAATATGCGGGTTCTGGCGGCGATGCGATGCCGTGGCATTTTCGTCAAGCCAAGATCGGGACACTGGTGGGCAAGAGAACGTGGGGCGGACTTGTTGGCTTTTATGGCCCGGGAGAGACCTTGATGGATGGCGGCGTGGTGACCGCGCCAAGTCGCGGTTTCTGGACGCCCAATAATAAGTGGGAAGTGGAGAATCGGGGAGTCGCGCCTGACGTTGAAGTGGAACTGGACCCGAAGATGGTGCGCGAAGGGCACGATCCGCAGTTGGAAAAAGCGGTGGAGATTTTGCTGATGGATTTGCAGAAGAATCCGGTGCCTGTATACAAGAAGCCGGCGTATCCCAACTATCAGGAGAGTAGTGAGCCGCCGCAGTGAGATGGTGGTGCTGGAGGGGGTGGTCTCCAAGGCGGAAGAGAGATTTCTCACTTCGTTCGAGATGACGGAGTAAGGCTTTAGCCGGCGAGGGCGCCGCCGGAACCTTCCGGGAGTTCGATGGCGTATTTGGTGCGGGCTTTTTCGTGGTGCAGTTCGAGCGCCAGGTTGATGAGCTTGTCGATCAATTCGCGGAAGCCAATTCCCGAAGCTTCCCATAGCTTCGGATACATGCTGATCGAAGTGAAGCCGGGAATAGTATTCACCTCGTTCAGATAAATCTTGCCGCCCCTTTTCTCGAGGAAGAAATCCACGCGTGCCATGCCAGAAAGTTCCAGCGTGCGAAACGCGTTCACGGCCAACGTCTGAATTTTCTTCAGTTGCGCAGGCTTCAGGCTGGCGGGAATCAGCAGTTGTGTTCCATCTTCGAGATATTTGGCGGCGTAATCGTAAAATTCACGATGCGGCACGATTTCGCCGGGAACTGACGCTTGCGGCTCGCTGTTCCCCAGCACCGAAACTTCGATCTCACGCGCAGTGACCGCCTTTTCCACCAGAATTTTCATTCCGTATTCGCAGGCGAAACTGAGCGCTGGGCCCAGTTCCTCTGCCGAATGCGCCTTGGTCATGCCCACAGAAGATCCTAACGTTGCAGGCTTAACGAACACGGGGTACGGGAACTTTGCTTCAATCTCAGCCCGAACCGCATCGGGTTCCTTTTCCCAACGCCAGCGATGAACGGTGATCCATGGAACCACAGGAATTCCCGCTTCCTGGCACAGACGCTTGGCCACATCTTTATCCATACCGATGGCCGAACCCAATACGCCTGCGCCGACGAATGGCAAGTCAGCCAGTTCGAGCAAGCCCTGAATCGTGCCATCTTCGCCAAAGGTGCCGTGCATTACGGGAAATATCACATCGAAGCGCTGAGCACCTGCGCCGCGGTCAAGCGGCACGAGTGCAGCTTCCGTCGGGTCAGCGGTCAGCATGACGCGACGTCCGCCCTTCAAAATATCTGGCAGCATCTTGATTGCGCCCTCACCCACGAGCCAGTGGCCATCCTTGGTGATTCCGATGGGCACCGCCTCGTATTTGTCGGGGTCCATTCCGCGAATCACGGATGCGGCAGACACCAACGAAACTTCGTGCTCGCCAGAGCGTCCACCAAATAGAACTCCTACGCGGAGTCGTTTCTTGTTGTCAGGGGTCACGAATCGTTCCTGTCCTGCTGGGCCTGAAAGCAGTTGTGTACGGTCCGAATTCAGTTATACGGGCAATCGCGGCAAAAGGGAAAAGACAGAAGTGGAAAAGTTGCGGAAAGGGCAACTGGTCTGCTTGCCGGGTGTTTCGAAAAAGCCAAACGCAACCATCCGCACATGCCGCCGAAAATAAAAATGCCGGAGAGATTGTCTCCCTCCGGCGTCGTCGATCAGGTTACCTATGAAAGCTAGAATTGATAACGCAAGGCAAACTCCATGACACGCGGTTTCGTCAACGTGCCGGAGTACAGGCCGATCGTGCTGGGATCGGTGAATGCACTGTTGTTGGTCAACGTGGCGGCATCGAAGCGTACGGAGTTGGTCAGGTTATAGGCGTACGCGCTGAAGCGCAGGATCTGCCGCTCAGTGAGATGGAAATTTTTGTTTACGCCCGCATCAATCCCGAAAAAGCCCTGGCCGCGGAAATTGTTGCGTTGGCCAGACTCACCGGGATAGGGAAGCCGCAGCACACTGTTCCAGTACGCGCTGGGATTGGCTTGACCGGCGGCGCCAATGTTGAACGCGTACGGTTGACCGTTGACGTAGGTCAGGCCCTGCTGCACTGGAGCGATCTGCACAGCTTTGCCTTCGAGCTGGAAGTTGGTGTTGTAGGTACCGCCGGCGTCGACGCTGAACGGGAAGCCGCTGGTCCAGCGGTAAATGCCCGCCAGTTCCCAGCCTCCCACGAACGTGTCGATGAAGCGGTTCCAGTCATGCCCCCAACGTTTGCCACGACCAAAGGGTAGATCATAGACCCAGTTGGAGTTGATCTGGTGGCGCACGTCGAAGTCCGAGGGGCCGCGCATTTGTTTCGGGTCCCAAGTGTTGATGATGGCGCTCAAACCCCCGAACGTCGGTACGCGCTCTGAGTCGGAACCCACATCGATGGATTTCGAATAAACGTAGTTGAAGTCGAACTGCAGTCCATGCATCTGGCGGCTGCGCAGCATAAACTGGCCCGAATTGTAAGCGCTGGTGCCGATACTGGACCACGCGTACAGTGCCGAGAATTCAGTGTTGTAGAACGCGTAAGGCGTATCGACCCCGTTTATGTTCGCGCAAGTGGGGAAGCAGTACGAATCGAAAATGTTGACGAAGTTGGAGGCGCCGAACGTAGCCGATCCCCAGTTGCAGTAGAACAACTCGTACATCGCTTGGGTAGCGGTTGGGTTAGCGACGGCGGATTGTCCCGGCGCGCCACCGCAGCCGAATGATCCTTGCGGGTCATTGCTTACGCCGGCAGCGTGGGGGAAAAGATTCTGCCAGTACGGCATGTTGGGGACCTGCGAGACGGGCGTCTGGTTATTAGCCAGTTTGGCGAAGGCGGTTGCAGCAGCGAAGTAGTCCACGCCGGACTTGGGATCCTTCAGGTCCAGAGGCATGGCCAAGTCGCGTTGTTGCAGCAAGCGGTGTCCGAAGCGGCCAACGTAGGCTGCCTCAAAGGTCAAGCCTCCGGGCAGTTCGCGCGAGATGGAGAAGTCGATGGTTTCGGAATATGGCGTCTTTAGCTTGTCGTCAAATCCCCAAGTAATCTGCTGCAATGGATTGCCCAAGGAGCTGACCGGAGGGGTGTAGGGGAATGGAGCGGTTGGCGGAGGGTTGAGCAGCACGCCATCCGCGCTGGATGTAGGAATCTGGTTGAAGGCAGTGAATCGCGCGCTGCCATCGATAGTTTGCACCGAAGCCGGATTGCTCACGATGGTATTCAGACCGAACGCGCCGTTCTGGTCGAAGGTGTCGACTAAACCGGTGCCGAAGTGATCGTAGACGATCCCGAATCCGCCGCGAATTGAAGTCTTGCCTGGGCCGCCGAAGAGCGCCCTCCAAAGTCCCTCGGAAGAAGGATTCGGGGCGTACGCAAAGGCAAAGCGGGGGCCGAGATCCTTGTAATCCCACGGCCAGTAGGGCTTCTTGCTGTTAGCTTGGCCACTGGGGCTGTAGGTGATGGTCTCATCGAACGTTTGTCCTTGATTCATCGCAGTGGCGCGATTGTTCACGAACTGATTCAGGCTCTGGTCCGTGGAAACCTGGTTGCCGAATGTTTCATAGACGGGTTGCAGTAACGAATAGCGTAGACCTACGGTGAGAGTTAGGTTAGGAGTCGCCTTCCAAGAATCCTGAACGTAAAAATCCGACTCCCAGGAACGGAAGTTTTTCGGTACTAACGAGTCTTGTGCAATCGGCGTATTTTGCGCGGTGCGGTTGTATTGTCCGGTAACGACGGTGATCAAACCGAGTAGGTTCACAGCCGCATAGTTGTAGGGGTTGGCGTTGTTAGGATCGACGGCGGGAAATCCGAAAGCTTCCGGATCCATGCTTCCGCCGCTACCTGCGGCCGCCGCTGCCAGGTAGTTGGGATTGGTGTTCGCGAAATTGATGTTGGCGATGTCTGTGGCGCGCGTGTTGGTGATGCGCCGGATGTTGGTGCCAAACTGCAGTGTGTGCTTGCCCTTCGTCCAAGTCAGGTCGTCCAGCCAGTTGTACACCGGGATGTGAAACTTGGTGGTGAACGACGTTGACGGCGACAAGCTGTTCACGCTGGGGTGCAAGTCGTCGAAGTAACGGAAAGTAATGTTCGGGCCGTTCTCGAGCCCCAGATTGTCCTGGCTCTGGCGGGTGAGTCCGAAACGCAAGCTGTTGGTAATTGTGGGAGAGAATGATGCCGAGTAGCCCGCCGCAATGGCGCGGCTGGTGTCTCGAACCACGTTGATCGGAGGACCGCCGGGAAATTGCGGGGCCTGGTCCGTCTTGTCCGTCTGGTAATTTCCGCGGATGAACAAGCGCTGCGTGCCGCTTTGATTCAGGTTGTAGTCCAGCTTGGCGATTGTGGTGTTCAAGCGCTGCGGATCAGGTGCAGAAAAACTGAAGCAGCCGATGTTGAAGCCGTCGGCGTTGGAGCAGGCCGACGAATTCGCCGTTGGATACTGCTGAAACACGCCGGTGCCCTGGGCGTTGGCGACAAATTTGTTGACGCCGTTTCCGTTGGGACATGTTCCCAGCGCAATGCAGTTCTGGTCCATCGTCGCAATTTGCGTGGGACCTACGGCGTACGCACCAGAAGGCGCGGTCCACGTTTTCGTCAGACCCTGCACGGTATTGCCAGGGCATTGTGTTGGATCGGCGCAAGGATAGAGCACAACTCCATCCTGCAGGTTGGGAGTCGGAACGTTGCGCTGCTCCTGCACGTTTTCCGCGAGACGTTGACCTTCATAGGTACCGAAGAAAAACAGCCGGTCTTTTTTGATGGGGCCACCAAGAGATCCGCCGAAGGTATTGCGAATCACTTTGCCGGGAATATTCGGCAAGCCACTCGATAGTTCCGCCTGCTTGTTAAACCAATCGTTAGCGGCGGTGACCGTGGGACGATTCTGTTCGTAAAGGGAACCATGGAACGTATTCGTGCCGCTCTTGGTGATCAGCGTAACTTGTCCGCCGGAAGAGCGACCCTGGTCGGCGTTATCGCCGATGGTGGTGACCCGAAACTCTTCGATGGAGTCCAGCGTGGACCGCACCGCGCCTTTGAAGGCGGTGCCGCGGGACTGCTGGTTGTTGTCCACACCGTCGAGAGTGATGTTGGCCTGATCGCTGCGGCCGCCGTTCAAGGCGCCGTTGCGCGTGTCGACGTTGTCGTCGACGTTGGTGCCAACAAACGTGACGCCCGGCTGCAGGCTGAGAACCCCTGCGGCGTCACGTCCTTCGAAAGGCAACGCCAGAATCTGGCGCGAATCGAACGTGTTGCCCAGCGTGGCATCCTGCGTGTTGATGGTCTCCGTTCCGGCCGAGACTTCTACCGTAGTAGAGCCGCTGGCAATCTGCAGTTGTATGTCGCTGGTGGCCGGCAGGGACACCTGCAGAACCAGCCCGTTCTGTTTGTAGGTTGCGAATCCTGCTGCCGTTACCGTTAAGGTGTACGTGGCGGGCCGCACATCGGTGAACTGATAGGCGCCGTTCTTATCGGAATGCGCTGTGAGGGTTACGCCGATATCAGGACTGCTGAGAATGACTTCTGCATCGGGAACTACGGAGCCGTTCGGGTCTAACACTGTGCCCCGCAAGGATGTGGTGCCCGCTTGACCAAACGCGAGGACCGCGGAGAAGAGATACAGAAGACAAATTGCAGACACTTTGTGCCTGGCTGCTGTCCAGTTCATGGACTGCTCCTTTCGTGCACCTTGGGCAACCGGCGACGAAACGAGTGCGCTCCACGAAATGTTTGCAGGTTCCCCTAGCGCATCGAGACACTACAGGGAATTCCCCACAAACCCGGGCAACCAGTTCACACCCACAAACAACAATGCCACTCACCACCCTACTGCGTTACGGAGATGTACTCAGGAAGGCCAACTCGCAGGTCAGCTCGGCCAAAGACACTCCCGGTTGGGCTGTTAGACGTGTGGCTGGAGGTCTCGATAGCAAGAAAAAGCCTTTTTTGCGCCCTCTCCGATCATGACTTCGCCCAGTGCATGTACAGACGAAAGAGCCTTCATAAAGTTCAGTGCCGATAGGAAGATAATGGGTACTAAAACTAGCCGGATGGCTAACTGGGGCTGGCGTCAGTTTTTGGACACCGCGTTTTTCGCTTCCAGGACTTCGGTCCTGCCTGGATCGTCTGCGCGAACGCAAACCTGCATCAGTTCATGGAAATATTTGTGACTGGCCTCAAGGTTTCCGCTGAGCCGCGAAGCTAGCGCCGCGCCATAAATTGCGCGAAAGCGCCCCGGTTCTTTATTCAGAGTAGCTTCGAATTGTTCGCGCGCCGGTGTTGGCTGATTCATTTCCAGTAGCATCTCGCCCAGTAGCTCGCGCGCCGGTGCCAGCGGGCCCGGTGTCACTGCGCTTTTTTCTGTACCGTCTTCCAGTTCTGCTGCTGCCCTCATCCGCCGGAGCGCTTCGTCTTCTTTGTCCTCCGCGAGCGCTAGCCAAGCTCCGACCTCGACTTCCTGGATCTCCACTTGACGCGCCCAGTAGTCTTCGCCTGCTTTCAGCAATCGCTCGCGGATCTGCTTCAGCGCCGCTACAGACTCGCGTGCCGCAGGCACTTGCCGCAAATGTGCTGCGCCCAAACCTCGGGCAAACCAAGTCATCGCTTCGGTATAGGGATATGGGGTCTCTCGAGGCGCAAGGCGTACCGCGTCATTCCAATCTTTGCGTTCCAGCGCATATCGTGCCGGAATTGCGGCCAGCGCGAAGTATCCCGCCGAGGGACCGCCCGCGCCGCTGACCATCAGTTTGGGATCAAAACGTGACGCGATCTCCGGCAGGGCAGCCAATACACGCCGTGCCGCTTCATCCTGCGCCGTTTGCAGGTACGCGTACATCAGGTAGTCGCTCGCGTGCAATTCCTCCGCCGTCTGGCTCTCTCGCTTTGCAGCAGCAGCGGCCGCGACATTACTGTCAATGGAATCCTGCCAGTAGCCCATCCGCGTAAAAGTGTGCGATGGCATGTGCAGCGCGTGCGGCGCATCTGGCGCAATCTGCGAGTAGCGCTTGGCAGCGTCCAAAGACCTCGCGGCTAGAGGAGGAACGTCGTAAGTGTGAATGATGTAGTGCGCCAAGCCGGGATGCGACGGCTCTTCGGCAAATAGTCTCTCCAGAATCGCCCCCGCCTGGAGACGCCCAGCGTAAGTCTTGTCGGCAGGGTCTTGTGAAGCCGCAATGGACAGTGCGTAGAAAATCTGCGCTTCATGATCGTCTGGAAATTTTGCTGCCAACTCTCCCATAGCGTCGCGATAAGCGAGCAACCGCGCTTGCTGCGGAATGCTTTCGAAGCCGCTGTACAACTTAGCGACAGCAGCGATGTACATCCGTTCGCGCTCGGTCTTCGCGCTTGAGGCTTTGCCGTGTTCCGCGCTTGCCAAGCCTGCTTGCAATTGGCTTTTATCTTTCATTCCCGCAGCGAAGGGATTACTCCACCGGCTGAGCGAGATTCCCCAGTAAGCAATCCCGCACGACGCGTCGCCGCGGAGCGCTGCATTGAATCCTTCGATGGCACGGCTGAACTGGAATGAGTGTAGCAGCGCCACTGCCCGGTCGAATTCCTTCTGTGCCCCTGGGTCACACGACGTGGCAAAGTGCACGGTGCCCAGCTTTTCGGCGTTTCCATGCTGGTGCTCTTGTGTGGCGTCGATTCCAGCCAGCAAGATTGCGAAAAACGTCACAATGACGGTCGCCCGGACCATGCAGATCCTCCCACTGAACCGATTATAGGTGCGTTTGCTCTTCTAATAGGTGGCGTGAAGTGAGGGCGCGGTCAAAGAATTTTCTTGCCAAGGCTGGAGAGGACCAATTCGACGCCAAGCAGCGCGGTGCGATTATGTTCGTCGATGACCGGATTGATCTCGACAATTTCCATAGAGGCCATCGCTTCGCTGTCCGCGATCATTTCCATCGCCAGATGCGCTTCGCGATAAGTTACGCCGCCACGAACAGGAGTTCCCACGCCAGGCGCGTCCGAAGGATCGACGAAGTCCATGTCCAGGCTGACGGCAATACCGTCGGTATCATCCATGGCATATTTCAAAGCATCTGCCATCACTTCGCGCATGCCGCGTTCATCGATATCACGCATGGTAAACACGCGTACGCCGAGCTTCTTGATCAATTTTTTCTCCGGCGTATCCAGATCTCGCATGCCGACCAGTACAACATTTTGCGGCTCAACTTTCGGTTTGTAGTCGTACAAGTCGTAAAGTTCCGGCACACCATAACCGAGAATTCCTGCCAGTGGCATGCCATGGACATTTCCCGAAGGCGAACTTTCCGGCGTATTCATGTCGCTATGCGCATCGAGCCAAATGCAGCCAATCTGCTTTTTGTCTTTGTGAAAATGTGCCGCAACTCCGCTAATTGAGCCCGCCGCAATCGAGTGATCGCCGCCGAGCACCAGTGGCAGATAGCCTTCTTCGAGTGATTTCTGAACCGCGGCGCCGAGATCCTTGCAGGCGTCGGCAATCTCTTCGACATACTTAGCGCGCTTCTCGCCGATCTGCATTTCTTCCGGCTGGCGCACGGAAATATTACCGATGTCTTCCACCTGATGGCCCAGATGCTTGATGCGCGCCTGCAATCCAGCCACCCGCAGCGCTGAAGGTCCCATATCGACGCCTCGGCGGCTGGCGCCCAAGTCCATGGGTACACCGATGATGCGAATTTTCTGAGCCATAGAAGTGCGTTCCGTATCCGCGATTCTGCGCGCAAGGCAACGCCGAGAAGCCGCAAGTTCCCCGCCGCAGGCAGAACCGAATGAATTTTCTTACGCTGTACGACCGAGGTACGAACCGTCGGAGTGGTGTACCAACTACCCGCCTTAAGGATATACCCGGTAAATCATTCGTGGGAAGGGGATGACCTCGCGGATATGTTCGGTTCCACAGATCCACGCGACGGTGCGCTCCAAGCCCAGACCAAAGCCCGCGTGGGGCACGCTGCCATAGCGGCGCAGGTCCAGATACCACTGGAAAGAGTCCACCGGCAGATTATTTTCCTTCAGGCGTTTCACCAGCAGATCGTAATCGTGAATACGCTGGCTGCCCCCGATGATCTCGCCGTAGCCTTCGGGCGCCAGCATGTCGAACGACAGAGCCAAGTCCGGGCGTTCCGCGTCGGGCTGCATGTAAAACGCTTTAATGGCCGCAGGGTAGTGATGCACCATCACCGGCCGGTCGAAGCTGCTGGAGATGATGGTTTCTTCATCGCCGCCAAAATCGTCGCCAAACTTAGCAGGATTGCCATTTTTCTGCAGCACCGCGATGGCTTCTTCGTAGGTAATGCGCGGAAACGGCGGCTTGATGTTTTCGAGCTTCTTGATGTCGCGTTTCAGCACTTCCAGTTCGCGGGATTTATTTTTCACCACGCTTTGCACCACGGCGCTAACCAGGGCTTCGCCCAGGTCCATCATGTCCGGCAATTCGGCATACGCGGCTTCGGGCTCGAGCATCCAGAACTCGGTCAGGTGGCGGCGCGTCTTGGATTTTTCGGCGCGAAACGTTGGGCCAAAGGTGTATACCTTACCCAAAGCCATAGCCGTCGCTTCGATATAAAGCTGGCCGCTTTGCGTCAGATAGGCTTTCTGATCGTCGATGTAATTCACTTCGAAGAGCGTGCTGGTGCCTTCGCATGCTGCCGGCGTAAACATCGGTGCATCGGTCAGCGTGTAGCCTTGCGAGTCCATGTAGTCGCGCGCGGCACGCACCGCTTCCGCACGAATACGCAGAATAGCGGCTTGACGCGGCGTGCGAATCCACAAATGCCGCTGGTCCAGCAGGAAATCGACGCCGTGCTCCTTCAACTGAATCGGGAACGGTGTGTCTTCGGGCACCTTCTGCAGGACGTGCACTTTCGTTACACCCATTTCGTAGCCGCCCGGCGCGCGTTGCTCGGCTCGAATCGTTCCAGTCACGATGACGCTGGACTCCTGCGTGAGGCCGCGCAGCTCCGCAAACGCGTCCGGCGATTCTTTCAGCGAGCAAACGCCCTGAATTATGCTGGTGCCGTCGCGAAAAATAGGGAACAGCAACTTGCCCGATTCGCGCTGGTTATACAGCCATCCGCGAATAGTTACTTCCTGGCCGGCGTGCTTGCCAGCCTCTTCAATCGTTATCGTGGTCATAGCGAGCTTCTCTGTTGGGATATCAACCAACCAGTTTAGCAGAGATGACTTGGATACCCAGCCGCAACGGACGACGAAATTGTTACCGATGGAAAGAGGTGTGGTCCAACTGAAGGTTCGCAAATCCGATGCTGACAAACCCATTTCAACAAGTGCTGCGCAACCCTGAAAACAAGACGCTATTCGAACAGGATTTTCGCCATCATCCCTTTGTCTTCGTGGTTCAGTAGATGGCAGTGAAAAACGGACATGCCTTTGATGATTGGATTGGTGAAGTCCATCACCACGTCGACGGAGCCGCCGGTTGGAACATTGACCGTGTCCAGCCACAGCGGATCGGCGATGGGTTGGCCATTTTCGGCGTAGGCCAGGAAATGAACCTGGTGGATGTGCATGGGATGCAGTTCACGTGTGGCGTTCACGATTCGCCAGTGCTGAAAAGTTCCGACCTTGGCATGCACCATCGGTTCGGCGGCAGGCGTATATTTTGCGCCGTTGATGTAGAAACCGTTTTTATCTTCGGTGAAGATCACAGTGAATCGCGGCGGCGCTTTTTCTTCCGCAGCGAGATCGAGCTTCTTTGCGACAGGCTTCTGCGTACTCGACGTAATACTGGAAGTCGAGTGCGAGCCCGTGCCTGCGGTAACATCCGCAAGAATCATCGCGGGATTAGGATCGCCGTCAGGTCCGGTGTCCACACAGCGAGAGATGAGATGTGCGGCCTTGGTCGTTGCTGGCCCGGTGACAATTGCTTCCATGCGCCCAGCCGGTGGCAAAACCACGTGGTCCAGTTCGCGAGTAGGATGACTCGCATCGTGCTGAGCGATAGGCACGCCGTCCATCGCAACAACCTGAAACTTTTGTCCATCCAGCTGCAAATCGATGTAGCGGTCGGCGGATGCGTTCACTACTCGCCAGAATTGCCGCTCGTCCGGAGCTATTGCAATTTGCGGACGAAGGGAACCATTCACGGTCATCACCTCTTCGGCAGGTTCCTTTTCGCTGCCGCAAGTGGAATCGCTAAGCGCGACGCTTTGCTTCAAGTTGTTCGCTTGAGGATCCCTTTCGATCGAACGGCCGCGCACTACGAGAATGCGTTCAGGCAGACCTTCAACCTCGGGAACGTACGTTTCTATCCCTTCGATTACGATTGCGCCTGACATTCCGTCGAGCACTTGCCGGTGGCTCTCGCCATGCGGATGCGTGTGATACCAATACAAGCCCGGCGGATGATCGGCGGGAATCTGCACGGTATAACTCAACGATTGTCCGGGCTTGGCCATCATGGACAAGACATCGTCTTGCGGAGCGTCGGGGGAAACCTCCAGCCCATGAAAATGCAGATTGGTCATGTCCATACATGGTGGAATGGCGCAGCTTTCCCGGGGCTTTACAGGCAGGTCATTAATATAGGTGATCTTCAATTGGTCGCCCGGCGAGACTCGCAGCGTAGGCGCTACAGGTTGGCCGTTGAAGAAAAACGAGTCCCTTCCATCGCTGGTAAGCGCGGCATGCAAGGTCATCGCTAGGATGCGGTTCCGCGCGCGCAACTCCGGCGCAGCGACGAGAATTTTCGCGGACTTGCCTTCTACTTCGATTGAAGAGAATACGGCAAAGGTTGCCATCGCAACTGCTGTGATGGCGAGACCTAGTACAAACACAGCGCGGGACATAAGCGCCTCCCACTTTTCCAGGCTTCGGGGTCACCTCTTTAGATAATTCGAAACGTAGGGACGTTGCGACTTTTTGCGCGGCATCGGCATGCTAAAACGAAGCTGAGCCGCCCGGCGTGGCGCTGAGATGTGGGAATTTACGAGGAACCTACTTTGCGTCGGACAAAGCTTCTTCCAGTCGATCTAACGATTTCGCCGCCGCGCTGAACTGGTCTGCCAGTGGCGGCGCGTCCAGTCCCGTCTTTTCCTTCAACTCAATGGTCAGCGGCAATACGCCACCTGGAACAGTGCGCAGAAGCTTCAGCGCTGCGGGCCAGTCGATCGAGCCATCGTAGGGCGGCAAGTGCTCGTCTTTTTCTCCGTGGTTGTCGTGGAGGTGCGCGCTGGCGATTAAATCCTTCATTGGTTCGAAGCTTCTGGCAACGCGCTCGTCTTCCGGGCCTTCCGCGAGAAATGCGTGGCCAATGTCAAAATTAAATCGGATACTGCTCAGCCGCGTTTCGTCCACAAAAGAGCGCAAATACGTTGGATCGCCCATTTCGCTGGTAGTGTTCTCGATGCAGATTCGAACACCGGCGTGGTGCGCGTGCAGGGCCAAGTGCTCCAGCGAACTGAAGGCCGCATCGCGTTTACGTGGGTCAGCCGTCTCTCGAGAGCCTCCCATGTGCAGAATCAATCGGGCGAATGGAAGGTCACTGGCCGCGTCGATCACCCGGCGCAATTCATCCATGGCCTCGATGCGGCGGACCCGTTCGACTTCGGTAATGGAAAGGGGACTACCGCCTTCGCGATTCACGCTGACATCGCGGCTGGTCGGCGCGTGCAGGGAATTCAGCTGCAGCTGATTGTCCGCCAGGGCTTGAGCAATAGTTTGAACTTCCTGTTTGGTTGCGTAGTCGAAATGGCTACGGGTGGCGAAAATCTCGACCGCCTGGAACCGGTGCTGGTGAATTTGCGTAAGCAGTTCGGGCGTCAGCTTCTTGGAAACAAACAGATATGTGGAGAGAGTCCTTTGCATGGCCCGTCCAGTGTAGACCCGAGCAGCGAACGCGGGAGGCGGTCACAAGCGTTGGGTGCATTGCAAGGGTTAATAGCCTATCGCCGAACCATCATCGCGTGGATCGGCGGCTCCGCATCGCTCTCCCGTCTTCGCATCTATGCCAATCGCGTTGATCAAGCCGATGTGGCCTTTGCGCTTCACCGCATATCCCCGGTCCTTTAGCTGCTCTTCCATCTCGGGAGAGAACAACTTCTCCATCAGTACTTCGTCCGGCAGCCACTGATGGTGAAAACGCGGCGCATTGATCGCCGATTGCGCATCCATCCCCAGGCGCATCCAGTTGATTATCGAGAGCAATGTTACCGAAATGATAGTCGGACCGCCCGGCGAGCCCGTCACAAAGCTGAGCTGGCCATCGCGCACCACAATCGATGGTGTCATGGAACTGAGCGGGCGTTTGCCCGGGCCAATTGTATTGGCTTCGGACTGAATCAGCCCAAACAACGCATTGGGTACGCCGGCTTGTGTGGTGAAATCGTCCATTTCATCGTTCAGCAAAAAGCCCGCGGACGAAGTGACATGCGAGCCGTAGCCGTCGTTAAGCGTCGTGGTGCTGGCGACCGCATTGCCCGTTGCATCGACTACAGAAAAATGCGTGGTGTGCGGACCTTCACCGAGACTGACGATCGTATTTGGCGTCGCGCTGGCGCTGACGCCCTGGTTGCACACGTGCGGATTGCCAGCGTGAATTTCTTTGCTTGAAGATGCCTTCTCCGGATCGATGGTCGCCAGCAATTCCTTCGCATAGCAGGGATCGGTCAGCCCGCTTACTGGCACGTTCGAAAAGTCGGGGTCGGCCAGGTACGCGGCTCGATCCGCGAAAATCCTGCGCATCACTTCCACCACCATGTGCACGCTCTGCGGATCGTCCCAACCCTTGATGGGCACGTTCTGCAGCATGTTCAGCGCTTCAATCACCGCAACTCCGCCGGAACTTGGCGGCGGCGCAGACAGCACCTCCCAGCGGTGCCCGTCGCTGCTGAAATTGGCGTGCAACACTTCGCGCACTTTCGGCTGATACGCAGCCAGATCTTTCGCGGTAATCAGGCCGCCGGATGTGGCCATATCGTGTGCGAGCATTTTTGCAGTCTTGCCGCGGTAAAACTCCGCAGGACCCTTCTTGGCGATGCGTTTCAAGGTGGCGGCGAGTTCCGGCTGGCGCAGCGTGTCACCGACGCGATACATTTTGCCGTCGTTCAGAAAAACGTGGCTGCTCATCGGAAATTTCTGCAAGCCGGGGCGCTCTTCGTTGAACTCGCGATACAGTTTCTCTGTGACCGGGATGCCTTGCTCGGCGTAACGGATCGCCGGCTGCATCACGTCTTTCAGCTTCATGGTGCCGTAGGTTTTCAACGCCAACGCCAATCCCGCCACGGTACCCGGCACCGCCACGGAACGATATCCAAGCGTCGAAGCTTCTGGATCGAGTTTGCCGTCGGGCGTGAGATACATGTCTCGCGTGGCTTTGCCTGGCGCCATTTCGCGGTAATCAAAAAACGATGTCTTGCCAGTGGCCAAACGCACCAACATGAAACCGCCGCCGCCAATATTGCCCGCCGCAGGCTCCACCACAGCTAGCGCAAAGGCCGTAGCCACCGCCGCGTCAATTGCATTGCCGCCGTGCTGCAGAATCTCCACGCCGGCCCGCGAAGCCAACGGCTCATCCGTCGCCACCATGCCATGCTGGCTGCGCACCGGTTGTCGCGGCCATTCTTTTGGTATGTCGGGCCGATCGCGAAACTCGTTCGCTGTTTGTCCGTGAGTGCAGGGGCCCAGGAACAAAACGGCCAACGATGCACAAAGAACCAGAAATTTGTTTTGACGCATGGAAAAAACACTATGTGATTCGCTACGCACCGTCAAGCCGAGCAAATCAATAACGATTGCCCACCGCGCGTCCGGTTTGATGTAAGCTCATGCGGTCTCAACTCAAAGGAGATTTCTAACGATGAGGATTCGGCGAAGCTACGCTTGCATGCTGATTGCGATTGCATTCTTGTTCACGGTTTCACCGGTGCTGGCGCAAGATGCGCCGCTCGCGGACCTTGACACGTACGTTGCGCGCACCATGCAAACCTACGAAGTGCCCGGGATCGCGGTAGCTATCGTCAAAGACGGCAAAGTGGTCCTGCAAAAGGGGTACGGGGTGCGCAAGTTGGGCGATGCTGCGCCCGTGGATGCAAACACGCTGTTCGGCATCGGCTCGAATACCAAAGCATTCACAACCGCCGCTCTCGCCACACTGGTCGATGAAGGGAAAATTTCGTGGGACGATCCGGTCTACGAGCGCCTGAAGGGTTTCGAAATGTACGACCCGTATGTCTCCAAAGAGATGCGCATTCGCGATTTGCTCTGCCATCGCAGCGGCCTCGGGCTTGGCGAAGGCGATTTGATGTTCTGGCCGCACACCACGTTCACCCGCGATGATGTCGTCTACCGCTTGCGATATCTGAAGCCGGTGACCAGTTTTCGCACGAAATTCGCATACAACAATCTGATGTTCGTCACCGCGGGCCAGGTGGTCGCGGAAGTCAGCGGGAAAAGTTGGGACGATTACGTGCGTGAGAAAATCTTCCTGCCGCTGGGGATGAACTCCACCAATACCAGCACAGACCTCTACAAACCTGGCGCCGATTGGGCCTTCCCGCACTCCAAAGTTGACGGCAAGCTGCAGCCGATCCGTTTCGAAAATTTGGACAATGCCGCCGCAGCGGGCTCGATCAATTCCTCGGTTGCGGATATGTCGCGCTGGGTGCTGACACAATTGAATCGGGGAAAAATACCGGACAGCGAGAATCGGCTGTTCAGCGAAAAGTCATCCAAAGAAATGTGGTCACAACAGTCCGTCATCGGAGTAAATGAAGGAGCAGATGACATCAAAAGTCTGCGTCCGCGTTTTTCGGGTTATGGCATGGGCTGGTTCCTTCGCGACTATAAGGGTCGAAAGCTGGTTGGGCATTCGGGCGGGGTGGCCGGATTCGTCACTCGCGTGGCGATGGTGCCCGAGGAAAATCTGGGCGTGGTTATTCTGACCAACGCGGAAGAAGGCTACGCGTTCGAATCCATTCTTTACCACATCCTGGACGGCTATCTCGGCGGGCCCACGCAGGACTACACCGCGTCTTTCAAGGCCGTCGAAGACAAAGAAAAGAAAGACGCCGACGAGACCATACAGAAAGCGCAACAGACGCGCGCCGCCGATTCCAAGCCCTCGTTGCCACTGGAAAAATATGCGGGCGATTTTACCGATCCCTGGTACGGCAAGGTCACCATTCGGCCGGATAGTGGCGGACTCGTGCTGCAATTGCTCCGAACCGAGAAGGGCACAGCCGATCTGCAACACTGGCAGTACGACACTTTCAAGGCGCACTGGCGCGATCATACGGTGGAAGATGCCTTCGTCACCTTTGCGCTGAAGCCCGACGGCTCCATCGACCATTTCACTATGGTCGCGGTTTCACCGCTGGCGGATTTCAGCTTCGATTATCAAGATTTGTACTTCACGCCGATTCTCGAAGCGAAAGGGAAGTAACTACTCGGCGAGAAATTCTACGACCGGCGGTCCGGGCAGAAGTCCGGCCGCAGTGCCGCGTTCAATCAAATCGCATACGGCTTTCTTGCCTTTTTCGCCGTAGCCGAGCGTCCACTTGTTGACGTACATGCCCACGAATTTGTCGGCAAGCTCCGCGTCCATGTCGCGCGCGAACTGCATGGCATAGTTCAGCGCTTCTTCGCGGTGTTCCAGTCCATAGGCCACGCTGTCGCGTATCGTCTTGGCAATCAGGCGCCCGACTTCCGGGCCCAGCGACCGCCGGACGGCATTGCCGCCGAGCGGCAGCGGCAATCCGGTCAACTCTTGCCACCAAATGCCGAGGTCTACCACGCGGTGCAAACCCATCTGTGGGAAAAAGAGCTGGCCTTCGTGGATAAGCAAACCTGCTGCTACGACATCATTCTTAACGGCTTCGATAATCTTATCGAACGGCAGCACGACCGGCTCGAAATCCGGCTGGTACAACTTCAGGGTGAGATATGCCGAGGTTTTCAGTCCGGGAACGCCAATTCGCATGCCCTTCAGGTCCGCCGGACGCATGGAGCGCGATGAAACGACGATCGGTCCGTAGCCTTCACCGAAACTCGCGCCGCAATCGAGCAGGACGTATTTGTCGCGTAGCGATGGGTAAGCCGCGAAACTCACTGCGGTCACGTCGTACGTCTCCGTCAGCGCCGCTTCGTTCAGCGATTGAATGTCAGACAAAATGTGCATGAATTTATATCCGGGAGTCGCCAGTTTGTGCGTGGCAAGCGCGTAAAACATGAACGCATCGTCGGAATCTGGGGAATGGGCAAGCTTCAATTCCCGAATTTCTTTTTCCGTTTGTGATCCCGCTTGTCTGGCTGCCATCGGCGTTAAAGTCCTTACCCCGAGCCGATCCCCGCAAAGAGAAATTACCCCGACGCGGCCTCTTCAGAGACACCCGAAGAAGGTCAGCGACGTTTGGGACTTGCGTGGCTTGCGGCCGGGCTTGCTTCGCAAACGACAGCGTAGCATACCAGATGTTTTCGGGGAAGGTCTCGGCCGTGCCAAGCGCACAAAATATCGCATGCAGACGCGCAGTTTACGCCGTAATTGCACGCTATTTCGCTAGGCAGCGGAGACCAGATGCGCGATGGCATCTTCAAAGGTAACGCGTTCATCGAGGTAAGGCTGCCAGTACATCGTCAACAGAAGCAGATACTCGTCCCAGCCCCTCTGCTTGAATTGTGCCAGCATCTCGGAAGTGACGCCGCTGAACTTCGGCCGCTGGTGCGGAAGAGAGTTGGACTCGCCTTGCTCCGCCGCTGTTCCTTCCAGCACCGGGCGTATGACTTGGGAAGTGGTGTACAGAATCAGTGCATGCCATAAATCGCGAGGGATCGGTTTGTCGCGCTGTTTGCATTCACGACTAATCGCCAATTCAACGGGAAGAGCGATATCGTGCGACGCTTCTAGGAAAAGCACCTCCAGCGCTTGCGAGCCCTGGTTGCGCGAATCGGTGCTGGCGATCGTCACGCGCAGTGGATCCAGAGTCGTGTATGCCCCGGCACTGTTCGCGTAAGCGCAGACCTCCACTCGGATTTTTTCCTTGGGCCATTTTGCCTGATAAATATCCGCTAGATGTTCCGATAGGCCGACGCCTTGCTCGCGAACGAGCGGAGCCACCCGCACTACCCAGCGACGATTGGCTCGATCGTGATCCGACCACCAGTGCGCGCGATAAATTGGCGCGGCCGCTTCCAGAATCACCCCGATATTTCCCGGCAGTCCGGCGTCGCACGCCCGTTTTTTTTTGCCCAGCAGCTCGTTGCAATCTTCAAAATCGCCCAGTTGATTCTTCAGCAGAATCAAATCGATGTTGATCTGCATATCCTTATAGACGTAGTTGCTGGTGTAGTACGCGAGTGCTTCGTCCCAGGTTTTTTGTTCCGCGGACGTCAGCGTCACGCCTGCGCCGGGGCCCTGCTTCAGCACTGGACCGGGCTTTGCAGAGTTGCCTGCCTGAAGTTTGGCCTCTTGTCGCGCGCGGGCTTCGTGATAGAGGAAGTGGTGAAGGTTAACCCAGAATCCGCTGTGGAATTCGAATACTGGAAGCGGCCCGTAAAAGGAATCTACTTCTTGCGCGCGCCCGGCAGGCGCCAACAGGCAAGAGAAAATAAGCAGACAGCGGCAGGAGATGAGCAGCGAGCAAGACCGGTTCATAACGGAAGTGGCAATGGTAGCGCAAGTCCGTCCCTACTCAAATTCGCTGCCGTCTGCCAATTCCAAAGCACGCACTGGGCAGGACTGCACAAGAACCGCGGCGATCAATTGATCTTTGGATCGACCTCGCTACCCACCGCGCCCTGGCGATCCGCCGCGTGCAATCCGCCGGAACTGTCGCGAAAGAAGGATTTCGTGCCTGTCCGGCCATAATTCGTAGGAATCGCAGCGATTTCATATTTCGCCGGCGCGCCGGAATTATTGGCTCCCACAATTACGTAGCGAAATGCGTAGCCATCCTGGCGTCCCGAGGCCAACTGCGTGCCGACTAGTCCAGCCTTCTCGCTTTTCGCCGCGCCCTTTGCGTCGGGCCCGAGGTCGGCCAGCGCTTCCGGCAATCTCGTGTAGGTTTTGCGATACGTTTCGATGGCTTCGGCTAGTTCCTTCACATGAGCGACCGCAGACTCCTCGTTGGACTTCATTTCGGCGCGATCCCATTCTTCGCCGAGCGTGGGCAGGTCGAGGAGCAGCAATCCCAGCGATAGCAGCTTCCATTCGCCCCGTTCCCGAACCATGCCCATGACTACGCGGTGGGTGTTGCTATCGTTGCTGTCGGTGGCATCCTTCACGGTCAGAGGTAGGTACGCCAGATTTTCGCGCACATCCGGCTTCCCGATCTGCATCAGAGTGGTCACTTTCGACGTCACGCAAGAAACATTGAGATCACCGTCGCTGCCGTTTTCCGCGCGCGCTTCTCCCACACCATCCAGCAAAACGAATCGCTTTAGTAAGGTGGCTTGTGCTGCGGGTGTCAAATGCGCGAAAGCTTCTGTATTTCGCGAGGTCAGCGCGCGGGCAAAATCCGTGTGTTTCTGTGCGCATGCCGCGATCAATACGTCCTGCAGAACCTTCTGAGGATCTCCTCCCGCAGCGCTCTGTGCGCGAGCGTGGAGAACGAAAAGAGAAATACTAGCCGTAAGAACTAACCAATATCTCCATTGCCGAACTGGGCCCTTTACCTTGCACATTCTCTCAGTCCTTCGCCCGGGCGATGATGGATGCGAGGTTTTGCGTGAACGCGGAGCGCGGCATCACTTCAGTGCAACCTGCCGCCCGGGCTTGTGCGGCCAGATCCACCTGCACGTGCGATAGAAATGCCACGACCGGTAACCCTTTTTGGGTTGCGCACACGCGCTCGATGGTTGCCACGGGTTGACTACGCGAGTTCAGGTCCACTATGAGCAGTTTGGTCGGGGCATCGAGCAGGCTTTGCAGCGCCTCGGCGGTGGTCGCGACCTTGAACTCCACGCCCAGGTGCTTGGCGGTTTCCGCTACCTTCATCTGGAAAAACAAGTCATCCATCAACGCGACCACGCGGCCCATGCATATCTCCTGGTAACAACCTTCCACATTCGGACTTGCGCCTTCCAACCTGCGGATTACAATCAGCCTGCCCTCCCTAGGTGTTCGATGCAAGCGCAATCCGCCTTGACCCTGCACGCACCCGTGTCTCTGCTGGAGAAGACCCCGGCCATATTGGAAATCTTTCTGCGCGATCTGCCTGCCGACCTTGTGCAATGGAAACCGGCGCCAGACCGCTGGTCCATTCGCGAGGTTTTGGCCCATCTCGTGGTCATTGAGCAACTTTATGAGAGCCGCGCCCGCCGCATCGTCATGGAAGACAATCCGGCCCTTATTAAATATGTTGCAACCGGCGAGTCGGAAGTTCGCAAGAAGTCGGCCGACGAACATCTTGAACAACTCGTGACAATGCGCCGCGCCTTCGTATTCTATCTGCACTCCGTGCCGTCTGCTTCCGGTTCGCGCATCGGCCAGCATCCGGCCCTCGGCCAGATCAACCTATCGCAAATGCTGCACGAACTGGCGAATCACGATTTAGGGCATCTCCGGCAGATGGCGGAAATTTACCGCGGGTATGCGTTCTACCCGCACGTCGGACCGTTTCAGCGGTACTCGCGGCCTCAACCCTAACTGACGGGAACCTCTCGGCGGCGGCACGCTTTTCCGAAATTCATGTTGTTGGATGCCGTCCCAGTCATCCAGGCAAAATTTGTAAGGAATTGTCGCGCGGATATTGCGGAAATTAAGATTAGTGTCCGCTGCCGCCGGGGCTGTGCGCGCCGACGGTCTCGTCAGGAACGTCGCCCTTGCGCCCCTTCACGCGGTCGTAGACGCTGACCTGGCTTACCGAACCCAGCGCTTCATTGTAGAACGTGGGAACGCCCAGTGCCGTGCGCAGCTCTTCGTTGAACTTGCGCAGATTTTCCAGGTGCGAGGCCAGGGCCGGCAGTTTTATGCCCTCGTCGGTCAAAAGAAACTTTTGGTAGCCGGCATCCCACAGCTTCGCAAATTGTCCGTTCACCATGATGGTGGGGAGTACCGTCATCTGGAAGCGCTCGTCCGGCGTCTGCCGGAACTCTGCCCCGCAGCCATACTTTTCCACGCGAACCACCCCGCGCGTGCTCCCTACCGTAAAACCCAGCGCTTGCAGGCCATCGATTGCTGACTTTTCGAATCGTTCGTCCACATTCCACATAGGCCTCTCAGGGTAAGCGATGCGCTGGGAGTATGTAAAGCCGCTGATGCAACCCATTGCTCCATTTGATTAGACCAACGAAGTTCTCACGCCCTCTTTGAAGGGGAAAGACCAACGCGCACCGCGCCTTCCATCTACTTCGTTCCCCGCGTAGAATGGATGGTGCAGTCGGGAAAATCATAATGTCTATCAAAACTCAGCCGCTCGCCGGCCAAGCGCCCGCGACTACCCTCACTAACGAAGAAATCCTTCGCTATAGCCGCCACCTCATCATGCCTGAGGTGGGTATGGAGGGGCAGCTCAAGCTCAAGAACGCTAAGGTGCTCCTGATTGGCACCGGTGGCCTTGGTGCGCCGTTGGGCCTGTATCTCACCGCGGCAGGCGTGGGCAAAATCGGGCTGGTCGATTTCGATGTGGTGGACTTCACGAATCTTCAGCGGCAGATCACGTTTGGCAGCAGCGACGTCGGTAAGCCAAAAACAGAAGCAGCGCGAGCGCGTCTCTCCAATCTGAATCCCGACATCGAAATCGCCACCTACGAAACGAAACTTACCAGTGAAAACGCGCTAGAGCTTTTCCGCGACTACGACATCATCGTCGATGGCACGGACAATTTTCCTACGCGCTACCTCGTCAACGACGCATGCTTGCTGCTCGGCAAGCCGAATGTTTACGGCTCGATTTTCCGCTTCGAAGGGCAGGTGACTGTTTTCGGTATGCCCGACGGCCCCTGCTATCGCTGCCTTTACCCTGAACCACCCCCGCCAGGACTCGTGCCTTCCTGCGCGGAAGGCGGAGTTCTCGGCGTGCTGCCGGGCATCGTTGGTTCATTGCAGGCCATGGAAACGATCAAGCTCATCCTGGGACGCGGCGATTCTCTCGCGGGCCGCTTGCTGCTCTTCGATGCGCTGGCGCTGAAGTTTCGCGAGCTGAAGCTGCGCAAGAATCTCAACTGCCCGATGTGCAGCGAGGATCGCAAAATTCACCAGCTCATCGATTACGCCGAATTCTGCGGAATTCGCGGTGAAGAAGAGCCGGAACATGATCTGCACGTTCCCGAGATTACGCCGCGCGAGCTGCACGATCGTCTCGAACGCGGAGATGACCTTTTCATCTTGGATGTTCGTGAGCCTCACGAATATCAGATCTGCAATCTGAAGGGCCACCTCATTCCGTTAGGGGAACTTCCTCGCCGCGTGCACGAACTCGACTCCTCGCGAGAAATTGTGGCGCATTGCCGCAGCGGCAAACGTTCAGCCGAAGCTGTAGATTTCCTGCGCAAGGCTGGCTTCCGGAAGATCCACAATTTGCGCGGTGGCATCCTGTCGTGGTCCACGGAAGTAGATCCCTCAGTTCCGCGCTACTAGAGCTAAGTATTTCTGCGGCGAAAGTTTTGCGAAAGTTGTTTTTCGTCTCACACGCCGTTATCTTGGAAAGAGCGTTTCTCACATTCTTCCCTATCGAAAGCGACGGAGGCTCTCTTGGCTGCTACGAAAGTAACTATTTTCAATAACGGTCCGGTGCGTATTGAAGGCGATTTTGAGATCGTGGACCAGCAAGGCAATCCTTTCGGCCTTGCTGGACGCACAGTCATAAGCCTTTGCCGGTGCGGCCACACGATGAATTCGCCTTTTTGCGATGGTTCGCACAAGCGCGAAAACTTCTCGAGCACCGTAACCGCCCGCGACCTTCCCGCTCCTTTGCCCAAGCCCTGACACACGGTTTGAGCTTGAGACTGTCTCAGCTTGAGAATCTGTCGCGCCTCGGCCCCGAAGTGCCCGTTTGTCCGGTAACCTTCTGGATACACGAACGATAGAGTTTCATAATAGGACACAGCGCCCCCTTCGTCCCGTCTCGGTCCGCGTCTCACTCGTTACAGCCTGATTCACCCCGTTTTTTAAGTATCTTATTTTCAATATGTTGCAGCTCGTTTCGCCTCCGCGAAAAAGGGCACGTACGTGCTATCCCCTGTTGTCGTTGGGTTTCGTAGGCATTTGGGGGGTATGTTGGGAGATTGGGCCAAAATTAAGGGGTTTTTCCGCAAGGATCGCGGCAACCTGCCTGCAATCGCTTACGGAATGCTGGGAGCGCTTTTTATTAGCGCGGTGCTCTACGCTCGCTACGCTCACCTCTCCGGCTCTCCCACAACGTATCTCTACCTTGAAGTCGGCGGTTCACTTCTAAGCTTCTGTTATGCGGCCAACGCTCTGGTTCGCTTTCGTGGCACGCACGACCGCATCGCCCTGATTCTCGCCTTCGGTTTCGTGCTATCCGGAATGATCGAGACCATCGGCTATTTCGGCCTCAACAATCTTCTTCATCTTGGTCCCGTAGCTCTTGCGCGCGTGCCAATGGGCTGGATGGTGGGACGCACTCTTCTCGCAGTGCTCTTGCTGGCTGCTATCGGTGTGGAGAAGTTTATTCCCACTGCTCGCCAGCCGAGCCGCGAAACTGCCGGCGCGCTTTTCGTCGTTGCCGCGGCTACCTATATCACCAGTGCAGCATTCATCGCCGCTCCTGCCACGCCAGCCGCGCGGGCCGGTGCTTTCTTCTCTCGCCCTTGGGAATTGCTTCCTGGCGGACTGTTCGCCCTGGCCGCGCTGTTCTTTTATCGCCGCTATCAGTTGGAAAAGAGAAATGACAGCGAGGCCTCACTTTACGACTATTCGCTCTTTCTCGTGGCTATCCTGAATCTCGGGTGCCACCTGGCCGCGCTTTTCTCTGGCCGGCTGTTTGATGGACCATTTTTCCTGGCGGAAGCCGCCAAGGTTGCTAGCTATTCAGTCATGTTGACCGGAGCGCTCATAGATCAAGCACGCCTCTTCGATCAAGTTCGAAATCTCGCCGTCAGCGATCCTCTTACGGGGCTGGCCAATTACCGCCGCCTCATAGCGGTTATTGAGGCGGAATTGGATCGTTCTCGCCGCACAAATCGCCCATTTAGCATCGTTCTTCTCGATATGGACGGCCTCAAGGGCATCAATGACCGCTACGGCCATCTGGTTGGCAGCCGTGCGCTCGTTCGCCTGGGCAAAATTCTTCGTAATCACTCGCGCGCCATTGATACACCGGCACGCTATGGCGGAGACGAATTCGCTGTGGTTCTACCGGAGGCTCCCAAGGAGCTTGCCGACCGTGTGGCTTCGCGCATTCGCGAAAAGCTCGCCACTGAATCCGAGCAGCCGATCCTCTCTGTAAGCGCAGGCATCGCCGCGTATCCCGAGGACGGGGACACGGCCGAAAAGCTTTTGGGTGCCGCAGACCGCGTTCTTTATCGCATGAAGCATCGTGGCAGCACCATGAATTCAATCACGCGCATTGCGGCGTGCCTGTGAGGATGATGAATATGCCTCGCAGCAATACGACTTTGGCTCTTCGCCGGGAAAACCGGATTCCGATGGAAATCCCTGTGATTCTCGAGGGGCATCGGCATCTTCCTGGCGCGGAACCCACCTTCACGGAAAATGTCAGCGTGAATGGCGCGCGCGTCGTGAGTACGCGTCGTTGGGATAAGGGGGCGCAGATTCTTTTTGCTTCGCGCTCCGGCGATTTTCGCTCTGAGGCTCGGGTAGCTTACTGTCAACCACTCCATGGCGACGGCTATGCGATTGGCGTGCAGTTTCTTGATCCGCAGGGACGATGGGTAGTTCAATCTGCTAGCTAGCTCGACGGGTTCCGGCGAGCGGATAGGAGGGAACGACTGGAACAACTTTCAAGGAAGAACAATTACTTGCGCAAATGTTGTCGGTGAGAGCGTCGGACGGGTCGAGAAGGAGCCGTTCGGCGCTTTCCCCATTTCAGGGCCAACTCTTTTACCGTAAGCTTTCACTCGCCTCTGAGCTTTTCGCCCACCGTTCGATTTGCAAATTCCTATCCAGGCTGTACTCCACTCGCCATACTCGTACTCGAAGCGTATATCCGAGGTTGTATACTGATCAGCTGCCTGCTCCACGTTGTCGATGCAGAGCGCGATTGGGAGGTCCTTCGTTGAATATTTTGGTGACTGGCGCCGCTGGCTACATCGGCAGCATCTGCTCGGAATTCTTGCTTGCTCGCGGATATCAAGTGGTCGCGCTCGATAATCTTGTCGAAGGCCATCGCGCCGCCGTCCCTCCCAATGCCACATTTTGCCAGGTCGATCTTGCCGACCGTCCGCAACTGAAGAAGGTATTTTCCGACCACAAAATCGACGCCGTGATGCACTTTGCCGCCGAGTCACTTGTCGCCAAGTCGGTTCGCGAACCCAGCATCTTTTACGCGACCAATATTGCTGGCGGCGTGAACCTTCTCGATGCGATGGTTCAGCACAACGTCGGCAAATTTATTTTCTCGTCCACTGCCGCCACCTATGGCGAACCGGAAGTTTCGCCCATCCCGGAAGATCATCGCAAAGCGCCAATCAATCCCTACGGAAAGTCCAAATTTCGTTTTGAAGAGATCCTCGGGGACTACCGTTTGTATACCGGTTTGAAATATGTGACAGTGCGTTACTTCAACGCGGCCGGAGCCAGCGCCGAGCGCGGCGAAGCGCATCGCGTGGAATCGCACCTCATTCCTCGCGTGATCGACACCGCCTTGGGCGCGTATCCACTGCTCGAGATTTTTGGATCAGACTATCCCACGCCCGATGGCACTTGTGTGCGCGACTACGTCCACGTTCTGGACATTGCCGATTCACACGTCCGTGTGCTCGAGGAAATCGATCGTTTTTCTGGGGAAGCATTTAACGTCGGCAACAGCCGCGGTTTCTCCATCCTGGAAGTCGTGCAAACCGCGGAGCGCATCACCGGCCGCAAAATTCCGCACAAACTCTCGCCGCGACGCCCGGGCGATCCTTCCACACTTGTGGCCAGCAATGGAAAGCTTAAAAAGGCGCTTGGCTGGACTGCTGCACATTCTTCGTTGGAAGAGATCATTCAATCTACGTGGGACTGGCGGCGTAAGTTCCCGAAAGGTTATCCGGATTCAGTCGTCGCCAAAAAAGACTAAGATATTGTCCGGCAGAAAAAGGGAAGCCGCGCCCCAATCAACGTCTTACTCTTATCCCGAAACGTTCAGATTCGTCCCCAAGACTTCTTCGTAAATTTGCACCATTTGCTCCACCATGCGGTCCGCGGAAAATTTCTCCACCACTCGTTCACGTCCCGACTTGGCGATTTCGCTCGCGAAGCTTTCATCCCGCAACAGTGCGGCTACGGCGTCCGCGATTTGCCGGGGATTGCGTGCTTCTACTTGCAACCCGCTGCGGCCGCTCTCCACGATTTCTCCCAGAGCACAACCGAAAAATGTAATTGAAGGTACGCCATAACCCATTGCCGCCAGCAGGGAAGTGCCCAGTCCTTCGAAAAGCGACGGAAAGATGAAGATGTCGAGCGCTTCGTACACGGCGGAAATGTCTTTCAAGAATCCGGCAAAAATCACCTTTTGCCG
Source organism: Candidatus Acidiferrum sp. (assembly GCA_036496065.1). Taxonomy (GTDB): domain Bacteria; phylum Acidobacteriota; class Terriglobia; order Acidiferrales; family UBA7541; genus Acidiferrum. Next base: position 3,811 of record DASXLU010000074.1, on the reverse strand, counting down.
CAATCCGAGCTCCTCTACCAATTCTTCCAGGTGCGGCCGGTACTTGCCATTTCCCGCGATCAAGAGGCGGCATTCCGGGCATTCCTGCTGCAGTTCGGCCAGCGCACGTATCACCCACTCGTGCCCTTTGTCCGCTTGCAGCGCGCCCACGCAGCCCAAAACTTTGTGTGTACTGCGAATGCCCCATCGCGCCCTTGCCACTTCTCGCTGCGTCGGCGAAGGAAGTTCTGGAACCTCGACGCCTTCATACACAACATGTAACCTGTCTACTGGGACGCCCGAATTCGCTGCCTGCTCCGCCACCCAGTTCGAATTCGCCACGACGCAGGTGGCCGCTCGGTAGCGTGCCCGCGCAATCTGGCTTCGGCCAATGGGGTAGCCTACACGGCGCGAAATCACTAATGGTATCGAACGATGCGCTCCCGCCAGCCATGCGGCCGTCACGGCATGCGCTTCGTTGGCGTGTATCAGATCCACTCTCCCGTCGCTGATCAATCCTCGAATTTTGATCGCCGCCGGCACACGCAACATGCCTCGCGATACCTCATGCACGTAGATTCCAACTCTTTTCGCACGCCGTCCCAGCGACGACCCCTTCGCCGTCAACAATTCCGCTGCGTGACCTCGCTCGTACAGTCCCTTCAGCAGCAAGAGCGCCTGATTCTGCCCGCCCCGCCATTCCGTATCCAAATCCACAATCAGGGGAATCATTTTTCACCAAGACGCTTCTGCTGCTTTTCCTCTTCCACAAGTTGTCCGAGCTTGGCGTACTTCAGACGAACACCACGCGCAGCCATCTGCGCGATCAGAGCTCCCCGGTACCCATCCAGAAACCCGGCTGCCAGGAAAAAGTGGCGAACCCAACTCCACGGCGTCGCCAGCCACAGCGCTGCCCGCCAGTCTCTACGGCCGTTTTCGAACATTTCCTTGGCGATGGCAGTCGTATATCGCTCCAGCTTGGCCTCATGCTCCGGGAAATCGCGAATCGTGTAGTGCAGCAAATCTCCTTGCAGACGACCGACTCGCCCTTCGATTCGCAGCGCGGAATGAATTGTGCCCTCGAACCGCGCTTTTTCTCTTCTGTAGATTCGCCGTTGCCAGTCTGGGTACCAACGCGAGTGACGAATCCATGCGCCCAGATACCATGTCAGGCGGGCCATTTCATAGACGGCATGCTCCGGTTCGCTTTGTTTCCATTGGAGCGTCGACGCCTTCAGCTCTTCGCTCAATTCCTCGTCGGCATCCAGCAGGAAAATCCAGTCGTGCGTGGCTACAGAGGCGGCGTAGTTCTTCTGATCCGCGTGCGTCGTGAACGCTCGTTGTATCACTTTCGCCCCATGTTCCTGGGCGATTGCAACGGACCGGTCCGTGCTCCCGCCATCGACCACCACAACTTCATCCGCCACTTCGCGCACAGACCTCAGCAGCCGCGGCAAATTTTCTTCTTCATTTTGCGCAACAACACAAATCGTGAGCTGATTCATTTCCGTGGACGCCTGACCCGCGCCAGTATCTCACAACTGGTCGAGGCGCCTCGGCACGCTCAAGCTCAAACCTTCCTAGTTTTTGGCGGGCTGGATGCTGATTTGAATGGTACTGCTTCCCACGCGAAATTCCGCGCCATCTTGCAACATGGCCGCTCGCACGCGCTCGTCCTCAAAAAATGTTCCGTTCGTGGAGTCCAAATCTTTCAGGCTGACCATATGCTCGCGTACTTCCAGCACGCAGTGATGCCTGGAGATTTCCGGGTCGTTCAGGGGGAAGTCCGCGCCTTTGCGGCCGATTACCGTGCGGGGATTACTCAGAGGAAACATCGTGCCTTGCGAGGGGCCGCTTTTCACAATCAGCACGATCTTTGAGTTCTGAGGAAGCACCAAGCCTTCGTCTACGGGCGGCAGTTTCAACCTGGCTGTTGATGCGTCCGCGCGCGCAAAGGAGGGCATCGGCGAGATCACCACAGTCTCATCGGCCCGTCGCTTCACTTCCACAATCGTGGTCTGACCGCACCTGGTGCAGCGAAATTGCACTTTCGCGTGCTTGGCGACAATTTCGTCCTTCAGCAGATGCTGCTGCCCACAATGCACGCAACCTGTCTGCATACCCTAAAATTATCATGTTCTACCGGCGCTGCGATGCTCCCCAGCCCCCGGCTTTGTGGCAACGGTTACTGCGTGCCCCGCCCTCGATGCCCGTTCCATGTGCTACGATAGATGTTTCCAAATCATGTAGGAGAGCGTTGTGGCTGATCACCTTTCACGTAAAGAACTCAAGCACGACAAAGTGCGCGAAACCTTTGAACATGGCGCCGAAGCTGTCCTTTCCCACACTCGCATCGCCAGCATCGCCCTTCTCGCTCTCATCGTGATCGCCGCTGGCTATTTCGGTTGGAAGATCTATTCCGACCATCAAAATGGCGAGGCTCAGGTGGCTCTCGACGATGCCATGCGTATCTTCAACGCCCCTGTCGTCCAAGCGGGCCAGCCCACTCTTCCCGGCGAGATTTCCTACACCGATCAGAATGTTCGTTCGCAGGAGGCGGAGACCAAGCTCGCCGCCGTCGCCAACAAGTATCCGCACACCAACTCCGGCAAGCTCGCGCGTTATTACTCGGCTCTGTGCCTGATGGATCTGGACCGGCTGAATCAGGCCTCCGAGGAACTCAACAGGCTCGATGCCGGCTCGGACAAGGAATTGGCTGCGCTCGCCCAGTACCAAAAAGCGCGCATCGCCGAGCGCAATGGCAAGAATGATGACGCCGCGAAAATTCTTCGCGCGCTTTCCACATCCGGCTCGGTGCTCGTTCCCAAGCCCATGGTGCTTCTGGAACTCGCCAATGTCCTGCGTCAGTCTGATCCCAAGCAGGCAAGCGACCTTTATGGGCAGATCAAGAAGGACTATCCAAATTCCATGGTCGCTGACGAAGCCGACCGCGGCCTTGAATTTCTCGCCAGCAAATCCTGACGCGGCGGCCGCTCTTCGAATTTAGTTCGGAGGTTTCGGCCATCTCCAACGTTCTCTCTCTCGTTCCCTGGGCCATGCATCCCGCCGCCTCGCGCGGGCGTCGCTTCCCGGAAGCCAGTCATCCGTACCGCAGTGAATATGCACGTGATCGCGATCGTATCGTGCATTCGCGGGCCTTCCGTCGCCTTGAGGCCAAAACGCAGGTCTTCACGTCCCGTTTTTCCGACCATTTTCGGAATCGCCTCACGCACACCCTCGAAGTGGCGCAGATCGCCCGCACGGTAGCCGATGCATTGGGCCTGAATTCGGAGTTGGTCGAAACGCTGGCGCTGGTTCACGACATTGGTCATCCGCCGTTTGGCCATGCCGGGGAGAAAAAGCTCAACGAGCTGATGAAAGTGCATGGCGCGGGATTCAACCACAATCTCCAGGCGCTACGCATCGTCGAACATTTCGAGCACAGTTATATTGGCTTCGACGGCCTGAATCTTACGTTCGAAGTTCGCGAGGGGATCGTGAAGCACTCTCGCGACTACTCCGTGACAGAATTTCCGGAACTCTCGGAATACCTGCTCGATCTCAAGCCGCCCCTCGAATCTCAGCTGGTCGACTGGGTCGACGAAATCGCGTACAACACGGCGGATCTCGACGACGCGCTGGAAGCGGGCCTTCTCCACCTGGACGTTCTCGGCCACGAAGTGCCTTTCTTCGCCAATTTCTACGACAAGGTGGACCGAGCGTTTCCCGAGGCTCGCCCCAGACTCAAGTTCAATGAAGCCCTGCGTGCTGTTCTCGATTTGCTGGCCAGCGACCTTATCGCCAACACGCAGCGTCTCGTTCAGCAATCGGG
>DASXLU010000073.1:0-3716 GCA_036496065.1 Candidatus Acidiferrum sp. | reverse complement strand
CATTCGGCACCTTCAGCGCTTTCAGGGCGGCAACGACGTCGTTGCGGATGCCGCGAGTATTCGGAATCGTAGAGTCCGGGCCGACCCAAATTCCTTCGTAGATCCCGTGGCCGAGATGTTCTGCAAATTGGCCAAACACATTGCGGCTAATCGTCGGACCACTCTTGGAAATATCGACTGATATCTGCACGGTTTGCGCGACGGTTAAAGATGCGTTTGCACAGATCGTTGCTGCGGCCAGGACACAGAACAGTGTTCGAACAAGAGAAGGAATTTTCGCATTGCGCAAGCCAACACAAACGTTCGACTCATACCAACCGATTGCCATTCCCGACACACAAGTTCGTGCAGAGCACATTTGTGGTTCTCCTGATTGCGGGCACTGCGCCGAGCGAACCTTCAGTCACCTACTATCTCGAAGACATAAAGCCTCCACCAACGAGAGCCCAAAATCTACATCGCCCACAAATACTGCCTGGAGCGGATCGCGCAAAGCTGCGGCAGGCAATTCGTTCATGACGCATTGCTTTCCTCATCAAGCCGAGGGGATTCAGTTTGCGGCTTGGGCGTGGTTCACTTCGATCTGAGCGATTTTCTGGATGATGCGGTAGCTGATTTTGTCTCCCCGGACTGAGCCGACAGGGCGAAGATCGTCTTTGCTGCGGACGACCGGCAACCAGGAGATCCCGTGGTCCATCATGGTAGCAGTGGCCACCAGGGTGGAATCGTCGAGCGTCAGGTACACGCGGCTCAAGGATATGAATTCGCCTAGCTTGTGCTGGATAGGCAGGCCAGACTTCGCCGTCGAAGTCACAGCGATGCGAGCAATGACGCGGTAAAGGTCGTCGCGGTCGAGAGTTCCCCACAAATGCTGGTTTTCATCCACGATGATGAGATCGCTGGTCGGTCCTTCATTCAGCGCCCTAATGGCCTCTCCAAGCGTATTCTCCTTGTGCAGCAGTTGAGGAGGAAGCGGTTCGAGTAGCGATGCGAGTGGCTCGTCTTCCAGAATAGTCTTGGCCAGAGGGAGTCGACGCCAAAGATCGTCCGCCTGGTCAACGATCGCTTTGGTCAGCATATCCCGAATGGGCGCAAAAGATCCCGTGATCTCAGAGAACAGATTGCCGCCGACTTGCGCCAGCCGAACCACGGTACGGGCGCGGGTGGTCGTTTCGTGTGGACGATTTCCCATTAGAGCGGCCTCGCCAAAAAAATCGCCCTTCGCGAGGACGGCAACAAGTTTCGGTTCTGGGTTCTGCTCCGTAGCCTGCAAAATTTCTACTTCACCTTCCTCAATCACACTGAAAACGCGAGCCAATTCACCTTGCCGGTAAATAAAGTCTCCGGGGCGATAGTATGCGTGAGTCATTTGTTGCGCAGTGTCGGTATTCAGGAAACTAAGATCGCGAGGAAAGAGCACGTCCCAACCCCAGTCCAGAGCCACCTTAATTCGGCGAGACCATGTTGGCAGCTTGAAGAGGTACACGCCGCGCCACAGGAACCAGGCGAGAAAACCGGATATGCGCATGCCAAACACTTCCGCGACTGCGCTGTAACCGCCGATCGAACAAAGCTGCCCCAGAGCTTTGAAGCGAAACGGCTGTGTGGGCTGGCCTCTGAAAATGCGGACGAGGTTCAGCGCCGCCTGGCGGCCTTGGCGCTGTGCGAATTGGGCGGTAGTAGGTGACGGCTTGTTATCGAAGGCGTTGGTGATGAGGGCGCAGTCACCCAGAGCCCACGCGTTGGCCTGTCCTTCGATGCGCATTTCGGGCGCAGTGCGAATGCGTCCCTTTTCCTTCGGAACGTTGAGCGTCTGGATCAGAGGCGAGATGGTTGTTCCAATCGTGCAAACTATCGTGCCTCCCCGCAGCATTTGGCCATCCTTCAGCTCGACGCCCTCATGCGTGGCCGCAACAGCGCGGCTATTCAGCATGGTGGTGACGCCCGCTTTCTCCATTTTCTTTCGCGCGAATTCGCGCAGCGGGGCGGCCACTTCCGGCAAAATCTGATCCTGCGAATGGACCATCGTGACGACGACATCTTCCTTGCGGAAATTCCGGTAAAAGCGCGTACTGCTGCGCACCAACTCGTTGATTTCTCCGGCCACCTCCACGCCGCTGAACCCAGCTCCCACCACGATGAAGCTCAGATGCCAGCGCCGCCGATCCGGTTCGGTCGCAGCCTCGGCCTGTTCCATCTGCCGCACAATGTGTTGCCGAAGCTCGATGGCATCGCGCATGACCTTGAAAGCAAAGGCATGCTCGGTCATTCCGGGAATGATGCCCAGGTTGCTTTCCGCCCCGCAGGCAATCACTACGTGATCGTAGCGCAGGTGCGTGAGTGCGCCGTTCTCACCTTCAAACACGATCTCTGAAGCGGCGACATCGATTCTCACGACGCGCTCGGTGCGGCATTCGACGCCCGGAAGCATCTGCCGTAAGGGTGCCACGGCAGCGTCCAGATTGATCGAGGCTCCGGCAACATCGGCCAGGAGGGGATGAAATACCATGTGGTTCTCGCGGTTGAACAGGAGAATCTCACACTCGGAAGCAGACAGCTTCTTGCCCAGCGTCTTTGCGGACTGCACCCCCGCAAATCCGCCGCCCACAATGACTACTTTGATTGCTTGCATGCTCTCACTCCTGTGGTCCGGGCCCGTCGAAATTCCGATATCCCCACTGCGCCAGCTCAGTCTTCACCGCTACTCCGGAACAAACATTTCCGGCCGTAGACTTTAAGATCGAAAAACAGCCAGGTCGGATATATCTAAAATGTCTGAATCTTGTTCGTAATGGCTCATCAAATGCCCCGAAGCAAGGGTGAAGCCGTCCACCCAGAACGCAGCACCGTGGCGTTGCGGAAACTCTTTGGCCGACAGAAGTAGGAACGGCGCCTCTGCCAAAATGCTGGGGGATGTCAACATTCCCTCCCAGGAGTTAATCGCTCTCGTCGAGCCACATGGTCAATTTTCTGATTCGATCCGACAAAACGAGAAGCGTCCGTACGCGAGGGTCAAGCGTGCCGTGCGATTGTTGCCAGTCTGCTCCGCTGGCCGCCTGCTCCAAATCTGAGAACGACTGCTCCAGATCCTCTTTTTGTACTGACGATTTACCTTCCACGCGATCCGCTATAGCATCTAGCGCTTTGGCCGACTGGCTATCGAGTTCCTGCTGCGCTGCCAAGACTTCCCCTGGCAATTTGAAGTTCGGCAATTGAAGGCGGTATTTCAAAAGCGCCATTCGTGTCAGGAAGAGCGTTCGCAGTTGCGGCTGCCATTCCTGAATGCGCTTGCGCCACGCGAGGTCTTGTTGCCGGGACGGCCCGAATTCCAATAGAGTGGCATCGGCCATAGCCCGCACGCCATCAAGGTTTTCACTGAGGGTTTCGCGAAGGGAAAGACACCGCGTCACGGCCGCTCGACGATCGCTCGAAACCGGTTCTCTTGCCAGCTGCGCCAGCAATCGAAGATTTAGAACAAAGTCCCTCTTCATCTCAACCGAGGCGGGGACGCGCAAAGCTGAGCGTATACAAGCCACATGATGAATAACCCCAGCAAGACGCCGACCACGCGGTCCCTTGCGACCGCGAGCGATGTCTGTATCGCAAACTCCTGCAGGTGGATGAGATAGAACGAAATAGCTATCTGCAAACCAAAGAACGACAGCCGCGGACTGCAGGTTGCGAACCAGGAAGCCAGCCCCGTAACAACAATAAAA
>DASXLU010000072.1:0-9531 GCA_036496065.1 Candidatus Acidiferrum sp. | reverse complement strand
CGAGTCGGCTCGATAAAACTGAGATCGAGATGCTCGGTGAGGCGCACGCCCATGGATCGGGCCAAACGCATTTCACCGGGGTGCTGCGCGTCTTCGACAAAAATAGCCAAGCGGTCCACGAGGAGCGTCTGCGACACACGATCCATCACGGAGCCAAGCATCGGCTCGAGGCGAACTTCGTTGGTCAACGTGCGGCCGAATTCGATCAGCGTGCGGCGATAGTTCAAGCGATCGCGATAGAAAAAGCGGTCGAGTCGCGCCTGAATTCCTTCGCGGAAGGGCTGGAACAGAAAAGCCGCAATCACGATAGCGATCATTCCCGCCACTGGTCCGCTGGTTTGCGCATGGAAAATATCCGCGATCAGAGCAACCAGCGCGAAGTAGACAGCTGCAACTGCCGCCGTGGCCGCCGTGTAGGCGAGGCCGCGCTTGAAGATGATGTCCACGTCCATCAAGCGATAACGGATGATGGCGTAGCCAAAGCAGAGCGGGATCAGAACCAGGCTCAGCGCTGAGAACTGCATCCACGGCTGCGAAGCCGCGTCGAAAATGTACGGCAAAATATAAAAGGCCGCGAAAGGAAGGCCGCCCGCAAGAGTGCCCCCGGTCAGCCACTTCAATTGCTGGCGAAGGACTCCGGAGCGTGTGCGGCGATAGCTCAGGTAGAAGGTGGCGCCGGCAGCCAGGAAATATACTCCCAGAAAACCAAGTTCCAGTTGGTCGAGGGCGACACGCGAGCGCGTGGTGGGCACAAAACCCAGAGCATTGATCGCCACCAAAACGTGGATCAGCAGCAACGCAAAGGCGGGTGCATATACCGCGGAAAACTTAAGCAGAGACTTGCGAGCGGACTCAGTGCGCTCCGGAAAAACCAGCGCGAAATGCAGAAGAAGGGCCGGAGCGAGCAACCGGGCTACGATGCTGGACCAATATACTTCCAGGTCGAAAGTGTCGAGCTTGCCGCTGTATTGGAATGAATACAGGATGAAGGAAACAAGGCAGAAAACGTAAAAGTGCACCGCGCGCGGAGCGTTCCAGCGCCGAATAAAAATAAACAGGCCAATGAAGAGATACAGCAGGCCAACAACACGCAAATAATTCTCTACCGTAATGGGCTTGTGCGGCGGAGTGGTGATGAGGCGAGTTTCGAATTCCTCACCGTTTCGAGACAATTTGTAGCGGAGCTGAGTCCAGAGGCCGGCGCGATACAGGCGACGAGCGACGTGCGCGGCGCTGGGAACGGGGACATCATTTATGGCAACGAGGACGTCGCCGGAATGGATACCGGCCGCCGATGCGGGTGAATCTGGCGCCACCCTCCAAGCTTCGATTCCAAGGTCGTTGTCGGACCAGGCCACGCCGTCATCGACCTGATCGTAATGGGAGCGCTGAACGAAGTTCAGCCAAGCGAAGATGACCGCCGCTAGCGTGGCAAGCGCTAGAACGACCGCTCCAACACTGACGCGCAGGGTCTCCTTCATAAAGGCGCTTGGACAGTCCTATTCCTTCAGAATGAATGCAGCAACTGCTCTTCCATTCTTTAGTAGATGCTGCATTCGGCAAACACCGCAAAGTCAATAAGATGCAGTGACCGGACGTCTAGCAGTGCTAGGCCTTCCATTTTCTGGTAGGTAAAATACAACTTTCCAGAAGTCCGTTGGACACTAAAATTGCAGGCTAAGGCCACCCCGGAAGCTGCGGAATTGTGGCACCAAGTAGACCTGGCCGTCCCGAGTGCTCATAGGCACATAACCCTGCGCGAGGAGATTGTCGCATTCCGCGCTGGCTTCCCATCGACCGAGGGCAAACTTGGGAAGCGTCTGGCGAATGCCAACGTGCAGGAAGGGGTTCATCCCGTATACCCCTTCACCGTAGGGATCGACGCGGGATAGAGTCGCACCATTGACCCATTTGTAGCCTGCGGTGACCCTGGTACCAACCTTGGGAACCTTGGCGGTGAACTTGCCGGCGACGGATTGGCGACCCATGGTCTGCAATGCGTCGCGCAACGCGCTATCGGTAAGGTTGCTGGTTGGAACCAGCGCTCCCGAGAAGGCGTAGATAGCCGTAAATTCCAGATCGTCGCCGATTTTTTCGCGCAAAGCCGCTCGGGCCCCCCAGTCGCTGGATGAGCCGCCGTCGTACGCAAAGCCCTTAGAGTAGAGGTCGGGGAAAAATTCGCCGATGGGCAGGCCGTTGCCGCGGCCAAACAGCGCAACGTGCGAGTTGTCGTCGTGAAAGCCAGCGACCTGCAAGAGGCCTTGCGAGCCGAGTTTGCGCTCGACGGCGATTTCTTCATGGCGGCCATTCTCCAACACGGGCTTGCCGGCTCGCCATAGCAAGGTCGGGAAATCATCCAGTTGCTCCAGCGCTTGGGTAAGCACGGTAGAAGTTCTGAAGACGGAGTCGCCTTCGCCCAGTTGGTCATCCATCGCCGCGCCGATGGGAAGCGCCGCGTAAATGGCATCGACATACCAATCCCGACTGATTTTGTTTTCCCACTTCACGCGGGGGCGCACGCTCCACGCAGAAGCTCCCGCGCCTACCAAAACGTATTCACCGCCAACGCGTAGCAGAGCGCGGTCACCGAAAGTAAGAGTGCCGCCTTGATCTATGCGAACGCCGCGAAAGATCGCGCCATCCGGCCCAAGCTTGGCTTCGCGCATCACGATCGTGCTCTTGGGTCCGTCTTCGATCGAACCGGTGGGCAGCCAGATCGCCGCGAGACCACCCGCGGGCGAATCCTGGTCGTAGCTCATCTGTCCCGCGAATACCAGGTGATTGGAACTGTCGATGCGCAGATCGTAGGCAAATGCAGTGGCAGGCGCGCTGCCAACATTGGAAGCTGATCCAGGACGGCGCGCGCCATCGGTCAGCTCCAGCCTACCGAGGGGACGTGGATTCGGAGTATCGATAACGATAGAAGAGGCCGTGTCCGATTCGTCTTCATGCCACTGCAGCACCGGACGCAGCCCGGAACTCGACCGCAGCACCCACTTCCAATCTTCCGCCTCGGCGGCTCCGCTGGAAGGCGGGCGGCGCAATTGCTCGATGGAAGCAAACATAGATTCGAGCTCAATGCGCACGACGGTGGTGAGATTGGAGGAGATGCGAACGTGGCGCTCGATGGTGGGAAGGAATCCCGCCAGAGTAACTTGCACGGTGTAAAGGCCCGGCGCGAATTTCTCGCCGCGGAAAATGCCTTGGGTATTGGTAAGGAATTGATGCGGATTTACGACGCCCGGAGTTTCGGAGGACACTTCAACGGAGGCGCCTAGTTGGGGAATCCCAGTTGCGTCACGCACCACACCGGAGAGAACGCCGGCGGCAGACTGCTGATTCGATTGAGCGAGCGCGGGGGAAGGCCATTCGAACACACACAGGGTGGTAGCCAACAAAAGGCCGAAGTAAAGACGGCCGTGTTTCACGTCGCGCTTACCTCCCCGGCGTGGCAATCGCTGCCGATTTCTGCTCTGCCGCAGTCTTAATCGAGAATTCGGCCGAGCGGGATATGGTGGCCTTGGACAGCGTGTCTGTAGCGCTGACCTCGAGAGTATACTTGCCCGGTTCAAGGGTTGCCAGAGGCAAAAGGCGCTCGATGGTAACCTGATCGCCGGTCTGCTTCATCTCGGCAGTGGTTTCCTTGAACTGCATAACCTGCTTTTCGCCCTTCTTCACAGTATAAGTAAAGGTGGCGTCGGACTTGTGGGTTTTGTCGTCGGGCTTCAGGTTGTACACCTGTAGATAGATGCCAAGTTTGTCTGCGGTGGTGAAGTCGCCTTGCAACCGTGGGCGCACCTTCGAAGAACCCAGAACGAATTGACCGGTGCCAATCTGCTTGGCAGGCACATGCTCGATCTGGTCGGCGAGAATCAAGCTGCTGGCTTCGAGCTTTTCCTCGTCGTAGCGCGGAACGGCCAGGCGCGTGTTCACAGCGCCGACGTTGCCGCTTTCCACGTCCTTAATTACGAGATCCAGCCGGTACAAGCCCGGACGCAAGGGAAGCGCCTTCTGGTAAATCGAGGATTGCTTTATGGACAGTTGGAAAAGTGAATCGGGAAAATCCTTGGCGACGGAATCTTCAAACGTCTGCACAACGCGGCCAGTCAGCGTGCTTACACGGCCAAAAACGTTGAGTTGGGCGGAATGCACGCCATCTTTCGATTTGAAAGATAGCTGCTGATTGGGAACCTGAACTGTTACGGGCACCAGAACGGTGTCGCTCGTTACCTTGAGAAAATCGGTGCGATAAGTGAAGTGAACCTGATCGCGAACCATGCGCGAAGTAACCAGCGCTTCGAGGTCCTTGTACTTCACTTCCGGCGGACGTTGCACCTTGGCGTAAAGTTCCAGGCGGTTAAATTCGTCCATGCTGGCGGGAGTGCCGCCGAGCGCAGTTGGCAAGTTGGTGCCGTCCGAGCGAGTGAACCGATCCGTCTTCGAAGCCATGCCCATGGATTCCAGCAAGCTCAAACCGGCGCCAGGAACGTGCAAGAGGGCATCTTTCTCGGATGGATCCATCGTCAAGTGATATTCGCCAGAACCGCTGGGATCGACGAATTCCAAGATGATGTTTTCGCCGACGCCTTCAAGATAGCGATAGCGCCAGGTTTCCCAAGGATACGTGGTGGTGGAACCGCCGCCCTCTTCCATCGGACGGTCATAGGTTCCGCCGGTTGGATGCGATTCGATTTCGTCCGGCTTGCCCCAGATGATGTACGTGCGGCCGCGATCCGTTTTCCATCCCGGAATGCCCGAAGCGTAATGCTCGTTGGCGTAAGCGATGCGGCGATAGTGTTCTTCCTTAAAATCGTTGTCGGGAAGATCGGGATTGCTGCTGCGGCGCAGCCAGAACTGTTCGATGAACTGCTCGCGCTCTTCGTTGGTTTCCAGTTGCAGGAAAGCAGAGCGTTCCGAGGGAGAAATAATGTAAGTGACGTCTTCGTTGAGCCAGGTGCGATATGGTGTGTCGAGTTCTTTCAGGGTCTTCTTGATTTTTTGCTTTTGCTCTTTGCTCAGTTTTTGATTTTGCGGAGGTGGTTGTTGCGTACCAGAATCCTGCGGGGGCGCCTGACCCTGCTGAGCAGAGATAGGCAAAGAGAGCATGGCAAGCGCGGCGAGATTAGCCGTAAAGGCTCGAAAAGTCATAGGCATGGAGACACCATTACAACCTCTGGATTCTAATCCGGCGCACCCACCCCGTCAATTCCGGAATCCCTCTCAATCAAAAACACTTAAGGCTGTGATCGCTTAGACGTGAAAATCAGGTTGGGAAGTTGCCCGAAAAGGGCACGTAGAAAGCGGAAACGGGGCGAGAATCTTACTGAATTATGCGATTTTGGCCTTCCGAACCGACCAGGGTATCGAAGATTGCCAGAACGTGACGGCGATATTCCACCATGCGGCGAAAAATGTTGCGCAATTGCGGCTCCCGCTCCGATTCGCGATGCCACTTCGCCAGAACGGCTGGGGGCACCTCGATATCGCGGCGCAAGGCTTCCGGGGAATGGCCTCGGAGGAATAGCCCATAGAAAAAGGCCGCTTCGCGCTGCGGGAATTCGAGGTCCGCAGTGATCTCAGCCGGCATGAATTGGACAATCGTAGCCATAGCGAAATTCGCAGTTTACCGAAAACTTTGGCCGCGTCAAGTAGGACGTGGGTCCTGATGAGGCGAGGCGGTCACTAGCCGAGGGGCCAGGAGGTGCAAATAAGCTTGTCTTGACCGGTTCTAACCGCCATAGGATGCTTAGCACTATGGCTAGGTTACGCAAATCGGTCGCAGGCAAGACGGTAGGCAAATTTCTGCGTTTTAGCGTATTGCGCGGGCTGCGTTCGGTGGAGATAAATCCCGAAGAGTTCCGCACGTACCTCTCGGAGAAGCATGGACTCTGGGTGCCGCACTTCGGACGCATGCGCGATGTGCCCGTCGAGAAACTGGATGCAATCGCTGCGCGATTGATTCACGACGCACAGAAATTGGCGCTGGCGCAAGGAGCGGGATTTGGGCTTGGTGGAATGATTACGCTGCTACCGGACGCGAGCCTGCTGACGGTGATCACCTTGCGGCTGATACAACGGTTGTGCCTGCTGTATGGATTCGAAGAGAACGGCACAGAGCGTCGCCTGGAAATGTGGAAAGCGGCAGCGGTAGCCGCGGGCGTGGATTTCAGCAAAGATCTTGCTGAGAAGCAGATGGTGGAAAAGTTGGCACCGCGGATCGCGGGACGCCTGGCAATCCGTATTGGCGAAGAAAGCGCTGAGAAATGGGTGGGGCGGCTGATACCGCTGGCAAGTTCCGCAATTGGCGGCGCGCTGAACTACTCCTTCGTGAAGGGCTGGGGAGGTCGCGTACAGCGGCACCTCCGGCAAAAACATATGGCGGAACGCGCGGCCATGGCATCGAACGTTTATGCGGTTCGAGCCGTCGAGGCACGTTAGGCTCGGGTCCAGGCCCAGCGATAATTCGGTTCGAGGCTACATATGCCGGTAACGAATGGTTATCCATTTTTGCTAGGCGTGAATTATCCGTGGCTTCGGTATGGGCAGGATTTTGGCGAAACCACCGATAGCCACATTGGCGTGAGTACGCCTCAAGCTAAACAGACAATCGAGGAAGATTTTGCGCGAATCCGCGACTGCGGTGCGGCCGTGGTGCGCTGGTTTATGTTTTCTGATGGACGCGGCGGATTCGTGAGCAGCAACGGAATTCCGCAACGGCCGGACGATTTCCTGTTCGCGGATGTCGGCGCGGCGTTGCAGGCGGCGGAGCGATCTCGCCTGAAAATTTGCTTTTCGCTGATCGATCATCTTTGGCTGCAGGACCGTCGCTTGCCGGGCGGTTCGCCGAATGATCGCGTATTGCAGTTCACCGCAAGCCGAGAAGCATTTCTGGAAAACGTTTTGCTTCCGCTGTTCCGGGAATTTCGCGCACACCCAGCGCTCTTCGCGTGGGAGATTGCGAACGAGCCGGAATGGGCGATACGCGAATTTCATCCAGTCCCGGCCGCGAAGATACATATCGCAGACTTTCGAGCATTTGCTACGGAGGTGGCGCACGCGGTTCGCGAATTTGCCGCTGTGCCGGTAACTTTGGGTTCCGCCCGATTGATGTGGGTGCGGGCGTGGCGCGAGGTGGGACTCGATTTCTATCAGGCGCACTACTATCCGGGTTCGGAGGTCGACGCCGGAGATCTTGCGACGCAACTCGCGCCGCTGGCGCGGCTCGACAAGCCGCTGTGGCTCGGAGAGATTCCGGCGCGCGACCCAGCAGCCGGACACTATTCGCTAATTAGTGCGCTCAATACCTGCCGCGATGCGGATATTCTTGGTGCAGCCGTGTGGCGTTGGACAACGCCGCAAGCAACCGACACGGATCAGGCAATCGGTTGCGTTGAGCCGGAAACGTTGGAGGCTTGGGCTGCGAGCGAGCGCGCGCAAAGCCAGCGCGCCTGAGCAAAAACGGAGAGAGCTTTTGCGTGTGAAGACCGCCTACCGGCTTGCGCAGGGATTTTTTCTCACTTTGCTCTTATCCGTCGCGACACTTTCCAGACTCTCCGCGCAAGAGCCCGAGGAGACGCGAGGAGCTCCCGCAGAGCCCGCCGATGCCGCTGACATCCGCGCGCAGATGAATCTCGCCGAAAGCCTGACGGGGAAGACGCCGGATCGCGGCGCAATCCTTTATTTCCTGGCGGCCTCCCATGCGCTGCTTGGAGAGGCACTTCCCGCAATCGACCAGCTAAAACAATGCGTTGCGCTTCGCGAGGGCTTTGATCCTTCGCGCGACCGCGCATTCGCCGCGTTTAAAGTTTCCTCGGATTTCCAAAAAATGGTGGAGCAGATCCACAAAGACTTTCCCGCAGTGAATCAGTCGCGGTTGGCATTCACCACGGCGGAGAAAGATTTATTTCCCGAAGGTTTGGCCTACGATTCGGGGAACGATTCCCTTTATCTGAGCAGCATCTATCACAAGAAAATCGTGCGCATTCCACGCGAAGGCAAGCCTGAGGATTTCGTGGCGGCCGATCGCTATCACCTGTTGCCGGTGCAGGGCATTCGAACGGATCCGGCGGACGGAACGATATGGAGCGCGTCTTCGAACGATGATGCGGGAAAATCGGAGCTGCTGCATTTCGATCGCGGCGGCACGCTTTTGGGGCGTTTCAGCACAGCGGAATCAGGTAAACACGATTTCAACGACCTTGTGGTGCTGCGCTCCGGTGAAGTGATTTTGACCGATACATTGGCGGGAAAGATTTATCGCTTCGATCCCAAAGCTCAAGCCTTCGCGACGGTAAGCGTTTCGAGGAAGCTGCTGTTTCCGAACGGCATTACTTTGACCGGCGACGAACAAGACTTATTTGTGGCCGACCAGCTTGGAGTTTTGCGAATTGATTTGAAAACGGGAGAGAGCGCGGAAGTTGATCCCGGCCCGCGTAATACCCTGGCTGGAATCGACGGATTGTATTGGCATAAAGGCAGCCTGGTTGGCGTGCAGAACGGCATAGGGAGCCCGCGCGTCGTGGCCTTTCGGCTGGTGAGCGACGGACTGCATGTGGCGAAGACAACCGTACTGGAAAATTCGCTGGCGACGCCTACGACCGGGGCGATTCGCGGCGATGATTTCTATTTCATCGTGAACAGCCAAATCGATAACCTGAATGGCGAACACATTCTGGATGTTACCAAGCTGGCACCAGTGCGCATTGCGGTGGTGCATCTGCCTTGATGCTTTGGAATATTGGACATTTCGCGAGAACTGGAATTCCCCAAGCGAGCCACGTAAAGTGTAGAGACGCGGCTGAACCGCTAGGCTGAAGAGAAAGAGGGGCGCTATGAAGCGACTTGGCAAGATTTTGGCGTGCAGCGCAATTTTGGCGGCAGGCTCGGCGCTTTTGCTCACACCACAATTCGCCGCATCCCGAGCGCAAGAAATGCCCGGCATGTCTCACGACAGCAACGCCAGTGAGCCGACTCCCGCGTTTCACGCGCAAGCCCCAAAAGATGCGCTGCCGCCGACGATGGACCCTTCTACCTTTAACGAACCGATCGTATACAACGCGTACACTGTGGCCGGACGCGTGAAGAAAGTGCTCTACCAACAGCCTTGCTATTGCCATTGCGATCGGAGTCAGGGGCATGGCAGCTTGCTGGATTGTTTTGTAAGCCGGCACGGTTCGGGATGCGATGTTTGCCAGCGCGAGGCGTTCTACTCTTACGAACAAACGCGCAAAGGCAAGACTCCAGCGCAAATTCGCGAAGGCATCATGCAAGGCGAATGGCAAAAAATGGACATCGCGAAATATCAGGCAGCGAACCTGCCGCAGACCAAGCCCGCCGCGAAATAAGCAGCGAAACAGGATAGCGTCGACTGATGACCCACCAGGAGCATGTTTCGGAAACTCCCGCGACGGCATTTCTCCGCCAGCGCAACGTCAAATTCGGTGAACATTCTTACGATTACGTGGAACGTGGCGGCACGGCCGAATCTTCACGCCGGCTTGGAGTGGACGAACACACGATAATCAAAACGCT
>DASXLU010000071.1:0-2958 GCA_036496065.1 Candidatus Acidiferrum sp. | reverse complement strand
AGAATTCTTGAGTCTTTCACAACGTGGATTCGGCGCGATGTTGCGGATGCACCCGCACAAGTTGGGACGCCGGAGACAACAAGTATAGAATTCGGCGATGGAACCAACGGCGGGTACATCGGATCCCCACGCGGAATATATGCAGCGCTTGGTTAGAGTGAAGCGCGAGCAGGCAGTTTTCGTAGATCATCACAAGCGGCTGGGCACGGCAAAGCTGGTGGTGATTTTTGGCGTTTTGGTTTTGGCGTGGGCCATCAAGTATCACGGACTCTCGATGTACTGGCTTTTTCTGCCGGTTATTGCGTTTGTCGTTCTCGAAATAATTCACAACAAGGTTTTCCGTTCGCTTCGAAGATTTTCGCGCGTTGTTGCATTTTATGAACACGGTCTGGCCCGGCTGGAGAATCGCTGGATGGGAATGGGCGAAAGTGGCGATGGCTTCCTGGTCGCGTCGCACCCGTATGCGCGCGATCTGGACTTGTTTGGGAAAGCTTCATTGTTTCAATTGCTGTGCACAGCTAGAACGGGGACCGGTCAGCACATTTTGGCGGACTGGCTTCTTTATCCGGCCTCTGCGGAAGAAATCAAGAATCGACAAGGGGCTGTGAGAGAACTTCGTACAAAACTGGATTTGCGCGAGGACATGGCCGTTTTTGGCGAAGACCTACGCTCCACCGTTCATCCGAGGGCGTTGACGAGCTGGGCCGAAGCGCCTGCCGTGTTGAAGCCGCGTGCTCTGCAAATTGCGGCGGCTATTCTGGCGATCTGTTGGATCTTGAGCATGATCGCGTGGGCCGTGTGGGGAGTGTGGGAAGTGGCGGTGGCCTCGAGCATCGTGAACGCCATCTTCAACGCGCGTTTCAAATCGCGCGTGCAACAGATTGTTCCTGCCGAGAGATTTTCGCCTGACTTCGAATTGCTGGCCGGCGTGCTGGCGCGGCTGGAGAAAGAAACATTTTCGGCAGTTCGGCTGACTGCACTGCAGGGAACTCTGAAGCAATCCGGCGTAAATCCGTCAATTGCGCTAGGCAAGATTCAGAGTTCGTTGGAAAGTTTGGAGTCGCGACGCAACCTGTTGGTGTCGGGACTCGACCCTTTTATTCTGTGGACCGCGCGGATGACGTTCTCTGTGGAAAGTTGGAGGCAGGAATTCGGCTCGGCCGTGCCGCGATGGCTGAATTCCGTGGGCGAGATGGAAGCGCTCATGGCGCTTGGCGGCTACACCTACGAGCATCCTGGCGATGTATTCCCGGAGTTTTGCGAGCAGGGACCTTTTTTCGATGCGGAGCAATTCGCCCACCCGTTACTCCCCGAATCGCAAGCAATCCGCAACGATTTACGAATGGACAGCGATATGCGGCTGATCCTGATCAGCGGGCCGAACATGGCGGGAAAAAGTACGTTTGTTCGCGCGGTCGGAACAAACGCGGTGCTTGCGCAGTGCGGCGCGCCGGTACGTGCTCGGGGGCTGCGAATGTCTCGACTGCAGGTTGCGGCTTCGATCTGCATACTCGATTCGTTGCAGGGCGGAGTTTCACACTTTTACGCGGAGATCACGCGTATCAAGCTGATCGTGGAGCTGACAAAAGGCGCTCTACCGATAATGTTTCTATTCGACGAATTGTTGAACGGAACAAATTCTCACGACCGGCGCATTGGCGCGGAAGCTGTCGTAAAAAGCCTGGTGGCCAAAGGTGGAATTGGGCTGGTGACTACGCATGATCTGGCGCTAACGCAAATCGTGAACGATTTGGCGCCGAAAGCGGCAAATTTTCATTTTGAGGACCATCTGGAAAATGGGGAGCTGCGATTCGATTATCGGCTGACCCCTGGCGTGGCGCAAAGCAGCAATGCGCTGAAACTGATGCGGTCGATTGGGCTGGAAGTGTAGTTGCGGAAATGTGCTTCGCGGGCAGTTGAATCTCCGGAAAAAAGTAACGTTCCATTTATTATATAGTTTAGTATACTTAGCGAAACAGGTTTCCCATGCCGTCTTACCTTCGTTGGCTAATTGCTCTCGCTCTTGCGTGTTTGTGTGCCCGTGACGCTTCCGCGGACTCACTGAGAATTTCTACGTCGCCACCCGGAGCAACGGTGGAACTCAATGGAGTGGTGGTGGGCAAAACGCCATTCGAGAAGGAATATCCCGGAGGCTATTTTCACCGCACGCGCACGGTGATTGGACAGCGGTTGGAACATCCGATGATCGCGCGCCTTACGCTACCGGGGTACGCCACGCGGGAAATTGCGCTCACCGAAGGTCCGATGCACTGGGTGGATCTGCATGGACGAAGTCACGGTGAATACTGGCTATTCAAGGCGCGGGAATTCCACGAAGAGCTCGATACCATTTCCTCCACGTTTAATGGCGCGGTCGCCTCGCGTGCGGCGTTGCAACCCGCGAGTTTGCCACCTGAACTATCGCTGGAAGAATTGACGCGGCGAGCCAAACCGGCGGTGGTTTATCTGAAAGCGCTGGATCACTCGGGAACGGGATTTTTTGTGACGGAAACGGGAGTGATCGCGACGAACGCGCACGTGGCGCGCGGGGAAACAACGATGCTGGCGGTGTTGCCCAGTGGAGTGCAACTGAACGCCAAGGTGGTTTACGTCGACGCCGAACTGGATATAGCGCTCGCCAAAGTGGAACCACCCTCGCCGGAGGCGGTGTTTCCGTATGTGGCCTTGGCGGAGGCCGACACGGTGCAACAGGGCGAAACGGTTCTGGCAATCGGCTGCCCAGGCGATGCGATGCTGTTCAGCGTGACGAAAGGCGTGGTGAGTGCCGTTGGCAGGTTTCCTTCGGCTGGACCGGGGATTTGGATTCAAACAGATGCGCAAATCAACCCGGGAAACTCCGGTGGCCCGCTGATGAATTCGCGCGGCGAAGTGATCGGATTGAATACGCAGAAGCTGATCAAGAAAAATGTGACCGGGATTGGATTTGCGCTGAGCGCG
>DASXLU010000070.1:0-9893 GCA_036496065.1 Candidatus Acidiferrum sp. | reverse complement strand
GCCTCTGCACGTCATTACGCCGCGTCCGTAGCTGCCCCCAATGCCAATCGCAAACTTCAGCACGGAAGGCAAGATCACCACGCAATCCGCTTTGTCCAGCACACTCTGCGGAATGCTGTCCGGCGCGGCCAGAATTTCCTTGAATACTTTTCCCGCATTTTCCACGCGATCCGCTTCTTTGTCCTGCGCTAGAAGTGGAACAGCGAGTGCGAGAGCCAAGCTGATACCGAGCAGTGTTTTTTTCATGATTCATCCTCAGATGTTTCTCAGTGCGCTCAAAACAGAAAACTGATGGCTGATTGCTGGCCTGCACATCGAAACGTTAGTATTTGGGCGGGTTAATCCGGCCTTCAGCCTTAGCCTCACGAGACCATATCACAGAACGCCCGCCAAAATCCGCGATTGATTCTCTTCAGAAGTTGGAGGTGAGCCTGAGCGCGTAACTCCGCTGGGGGGCAATCGCGTTGCCGGAGAACAGCCCCTCGAAATCAATCACGTTCAGGCGGTTGTTCAGGTCGGAAATGTCCCCTTGCAGGCTGACGTTTAGTTTTTCGGATTTGTAGATTTGCCCGCCTACCGACAAATCCACAGAAAGCGAAGGTTTCACGCGATTTCGCGCGAAGTTGATGCGATCGACCACGGCCTGTCCATATTGCGCCACGGCGTCAGGGATCGCGTTAGGATCGGAACTGTCGAATTCTGTGGGCAGGCCGCTGCCGTAGTCCGCTCCAATGGCCGCCCAGATTCGGTTCGTGAATTCATAGCGCGCGCGGGAACGCACCGTGTTGCGCTGGTCTTGCGAGTCCCAGAAGCGTCCAAGACCGGTAAGGGCCTGTACGGCGGCGTCGCCCAGGAAGAGTCCGCCAGTCACAGGGAAATGCACCGTGCCAACGATATACGAATAACTGACGTACCCGTTCCAGTGATGCCAGTGCGGTATTTCCAGTTTTCCTTCCGCGCCGTAAATATACGATTTAGCGAATGTGATTGGGAAACTTACGCCCGTGTTCAACAGTTGATCGTCATCCAGGTAATTATTTACGCGGCGATCAAAGACGTTTACGTCGAGCCGGACCTGGTTGAAGAAGCCTTTCGTGATGCCGCCCTCGTAGTAATTACCGTAAGACGGCTGCACCGGAAGCCGCAGAAATGAATCCGGATTCAACGATGTCACGAGTGGTGAACTGGAAATCAAAATATTGTCGAAGAACGGAGTCTGGAACACGCGATCGTAAGAAACGTGCGCAACCAGGTCCGCGCCCGGAAAATAACGCGCTACACTTACACGCGGACTGAACGCATTCTTGTTCACCAGCAACTGGTAGTGATCCCACCGCAAACCTGCGCTGACCGTCCACTTGCCCAACCGGATCAAATCCTGAACATACGCAGACTGTTCCAGATCCCAGCGTTTCTCTTCCGGAAAAATAAAAGACGGCGGCGTGTCTGGATCAAATCGCGAGGGATCGGTGATGTTGTAGTTCAGCGCTTCGTGCAGGTGCGTAGAGTCCGCCTCGATACCTGCTTTCCACTCGTTCCGTCCGTGATGCACGCTAACACTCGACTTGAAATATATCTCGCGGAAGCCGCGATTCTGAAACGCTTCAATCGGCGTCGATAGCGGGTTGGAATTCAGCACCTGGCTGTCGTCCCGCACCATCAACCGCACATCCGACAGTACATTCGGCGAAAAAATGTGCTGGTAACTGGCGATGCCCAGCGTTTCAACGATAGACCGGTCCTGACGCTGGCCAGCCTCCTGCTGTATCAGCTCATTGGGAACATCGAACCGCGAGACCCCGTGGCGGATTTGAAAGTTAACGCGATCTTTGTCGGTGATATCCCTCTCGTAGCGCACCGCGAAGTCGCCGTTCGTGCCCGTGTTATTAAAGTTTTGTTCCACCACCGGGTTCAGATAGTGATCGCTTCGCGACCCGTCTCCGCTTACCGCCAGCGTATTCTTGCCCCATTGATATTGCCCTAGAAAATATCCGTCCAGCGTGTTGTAGCTGCCGCCGTCCGCCACAAATTTGCCGTGAAATCCATCACGCGTGTCGCGCGCGGTTTCCAGCTGAACCACTCCCCCAAGTTTCCGCCCAAATTCCGCAGGATATCCCGCCGTATAAATCGTCAACGACTGCACATCATCTCCCTCAACCTGAATCCCAAAGCTGGGAGAGCGATTGTCCGTAAGCGGGATACCGTCCACCACGAATTGCGTTACGTACTCGGAACCGCGCGGGTGCAGTACCGCGTTTCCCTCATACAACCAGCCCGGCTGCGTGTTCACCAGATCCACAATCGACCGGCCGGGCAGCGAGCTTTCGCGGTCCTGGATCGTGTCCGCACCGATGTGATTGCTGGACCCAGCGCGATAAGGATCGATGAGCGTATCCTCCTCGCGAACAATCACCGAAGTGCTCGCAGAGGCAATGCTAAGGGTCGCCGTATATATCGCGGGAACGGCGGAGCGAACTTCCACTGTTGCATCCAGTGGAGCAAAGCCATCTCGCGCGATATGGATGTGATACAGGCCGAAGGCCAGCTCCTTGGCCGTAGCGTTGCCGTTCGAGTCGGTATCGTAGATGTCCCGGAACTGGTTTGCTTCGCTGACTAACACGATGGAGCTCTTTACCGGGAGCCCGCTGGCATCCCGAATTTTCATGCGCAGCTCGCCGGTGTTGCTTTGCGCGAAACAGCAGACCGCGCACAACAATACAAGCATCACTACTCGCCGCATCGAGAAATTGACCTCCGCCAGTCTGCTCCAGCCCAAATGCCACCCCAGCTTAATCTGAACATCTCAATCGCCGTTACCACAAAATCCCCACCCTATAACGCTGTTCGACGGTGGCCGAGCGGGATTAACTTGCGGACATGGGGTCCAGCAGTGCTGTACCCGTACACGCGGCGGAGGCCCTGTAGCATCGCGGCAAGACGCGAGGATTGAAGAGGGATCCCTCACTGCACGGACACCGTTCCGGACGACGGTGGAGGACGGACCCTAGCGTCTTGCCGGCGCTCTTCGCAGCAGTCCAGGTTTCAGGGGCGATTCCCATTTTGGGGCGTGGTGAAGTTAGAGTGGTGGACCCCGCTACCCCCTGGTATTTCGTAAGAGTGGGAAGCAAAGGACTTACGGAAGGGCATTCTGTAAGAGTGGGAAGTAAAGGACTTAGGAAAAGGTGTCTCGTAAGAGACGCAGGGAAAGGACTTAGTTCGTGAGTCGTGACTGGTGATTTGTGACTCGTGATGCAGAACACGTAGGACCGAGCAAGCTGACGCGGAGTGGTGTGAACGGCGGGGAAGCGTTCGAATGAAATTCCAGAGTACATGAGCTAGTGTATATCATTTGGTACTTATTGTAAAGTGATTATATTGACTGGCGGCGATGACTGCGCCGCAAAACAGGCATCTTTTCGAACGATTCGCGAGCGACTCACCAAACTAGAAGCAGAACACATGATCCTGACCACCGGACTTTGCAACGCGCTCATGCGTACCGCCGTCAGCCTGCTCCTCGAAGCCATCCGCAGGCCAAGCCGCGTCCGAAGCGCGGCACACATCCCGCCAAGCCCGGCAGCCCCGCACTCCTCCGCCTAATCGCGAGGATCGCCATGCGCCCATGCAAATCGAAAGCCCCAATAGCCCCAATCAGCGACAGCCGCCTTTTCTCAAGCGCAGTTCGACCAGGTCTCGCTGCGCTTGAATTAACGTCCGAGAAAAATTTTAGGCTCTGCAACTCCTGCGAGTAAACTGCAAGCCAGTATTGCATTGAGCGTCTGAGCTGGCAGCGTCAATCAGGATTTGGACAACGGTGGTTGCTGACCAACGCACCTCGCTCACGCTGCGCCGATTTGACGCATCAGGGTCGCGAAATCAAAGTAAATTCGTCCAGTCGGAATCTTTCTTGTCGAAAGGTCGTACTCGTAAAATGAGCATCCCGGAACTCGCACTTCTTTGCCCGTTGCCTCAAGATTCGCAAAGGGCCCCTTATGCACGGCCTCAAAACTCCATTCCACCGCCACTAAGTTCGTCGCGTGGACTAGATTCTTGATGGAATGCACATTTCCAGGAAAGCCCGCGATGAACGGACGCACGAAATTGTCTCGCACGGCAGCCCTTCCTTTCAGTGTGCCCGTCGGAAGGTCGATTACTATGTTCTCTGAATAGTAGGCCAGAATTCTTTGTTCATCGGTGCCTTTCCAGGCGTCGAAATACTCTTGGATGAACGCGCGCACGTCGTCTGACACCGCTTGGGTGGCCGAAGCTTGCATACTTTGCCTCCTTTTGTGCCGCAAATGCAGCGTTGTCGGGCGACTATACACCTGATATAGCGGGAAAGCGATGGAGGCACATTTCTAAATCCCGTAAGTTTGAATGAACAGGTCGGCTCAACGCGAGCTCCGCTTGCATCTCCGTCCTCATCCCGGTGCCCGCGCCGACGTCACGCACCGCACGAATCGCGGTAAGGTATTTAGGTGTAGACACCGTACCGGCGTCGAGATAACGTCGGATTTAAGGATTGGCATCCAGCACGGTGATTATCATGCCTCTACAGTTGCGGCGGAAAAGAGCGTCCCCTTGCGCGTTTTCATAGCGGACGACCACGCTGCCTTCAGAAATGCTCTAGCTCAACTTGTTCAATCTCACCCCGGCCTAAAGGTTTGTGGCGAAGCCGTCGACGGTCTCGACGCCATTCACGAAATCGACCGGCTCCAGCCAGACCTCATCATTCTCGACATCAACATGCCTCGAATGGACGGCTTCACCGCCGCCAAAGAAATCCGCAAACTCCTCGCCACGCCGATCCTCTTCATCTCGGTCCAGGCGGACGCTGAGATGTCTCTCGCTGCCAAAGAATGCGGCGGGCAAGGTCTCATCGCCAAGAGAAGTTTAGCGACATCCCTGCTGCCAGCCCTCGAGGCCCTCCGCGCAGGCAAAACCTTCTTCAACGGTCACGATCCTCTTTCCTAGGGGCGTGTGGCCGTGCACGTGGAAGGGTGGGGTTTTTGTTGCGGGCATTCGCTAAACTGCCAAGATGACGGTCCGGTGACTGAACCATGAACTTGTCGTAGTTAACAATTCTTAACTCGCAATCAGACTAAGACTGGTATATCGGTAGCACATGCTTTGCAAATCATGTAGTGAAACCCAAACTGAATTCACCGTAGAGATGTGCGTCCATTTGCCCGGACGCGAAAATCTCAACCAGCCTGCTGTTTTCATATTCCCTCAAGTATCAATTTGCCAACGGTGCGGAGCGGCTGACTTTGTCGTTGCGGACGCTGAACTAGAACTTTTGAAACCCGTATTCCCGAAAGCTACCTAAAACAAACCAACCCCATTTCCACCACACAACCGCCAGGTGCCGCACTCTTGCGCCTTTCAGGGGTGCGGGTCTAGACGCGACTTTCACCAAAAATTAATCCGTCCGGGCATCCTGGCCGACTTGTCGTTTTCCTCTAACCGTGGTACGGTCCGTGGCAATCCACCGTGCTAGGAGTCCCAATGCCAACTGCCGCGCCCACAGTTGCCAAATTCCGAGGTGTCCTCTGCCGCTTTTGCGGCAAACGGCTCGATCGTCGAGCCCCAAGCCTCGTAACCGGACAACTCCCGTGATAAAAAAGCCCTGCCTGTGCGGTCACAGCAAATCCATCCACTCTGCCAAAACACTTGCGAACGTGAGAAGGGTCGCGTGCGCGCGCCTGAACTGCACCTGCGAAAACTACCAACCCGCAAATATTGTCCCTCGCGAGAAAGCCGCCGCACCCGCGCACTCTGCAAGAACGCGGGTTCACACCAAACTTCCGCCACCCCCGCCTGCCATGGAACGCTAGAACCGGCGATGAGCTGAAGGTCGGATCACTTTGGTGTAGCTTGCGCGGTTGCGGCCCGCATCCATTCCCGTGACAGGGCAAGCCCTTCGTTGCTCAGGGTAAACAGAAGGCGGCCCCTACGGGATGGAAAAAGCAGGTCTCTCGCTTCGCTCGAGATGACAAATTTAGACTCAATGCAAGCTTTGGGGCTAAGCCCCGTTTGGTGCGAGTGACAGGTGTTACTGAGGCAGTGGAGCGGACTTGCTTGGAATTGTGCGGACATGGGGTACAGCGTGCTGGAGCCCTACGAAACCAGCCTGAAGGCTGGCCACTACATAGGCAAAGAGGGTGGGCAGGACGCGATACGATGACTCTTATCGAGGAGCTACTGCGGATACTGCTTTATGGCGGTGACTTTCTCTCCGATGAAGCGGACGAAGATCGTCTTGTCTGGCGGGTGCCCGTATATCCAATCTTCCGTGTCGTACCCGTTGGTGTCTCGTTCCCGCACCTTGCGATCCGGCTTGCCAATCGCTGCTACAACTTCTTCCCGGTCCATCCCCAGCGCCGGGCGACGGTCGGTGATGGCCTTCTTCATCTCGGGCGGCAGCGTGTCGATCCAGTGCACCGACGCCGACCGCACCTTCGAGAAGTCCAGAAAAGGTTCCAAAATTTTCTTCAGATCGTCGGGCGTCAGGTCCGGCACGTTCTTGGAAAACTGTACATAAATCGTTCCGCCAGCTCCTGGCGCGATTCCCGGCGGTGCTTGGTTCTCGTTGGTCGCGGTCGTGGTGGGCTGGCTTGTTCCCGTTCCGCCCATTCCGAATTGAATATGGTCGCGCCAGCTCTTTTTCGGACGCCCGCCGCCGTTCACATCCACGATGATCGTGTGCTCGTGAAATTCCAGCCGGGTAATCTGCGCGTTGTCGCCGGTATTGACGGCGGCTCCATGCGAAGCCACGGCTTTATCCAGAAATTGCTGGTCGACCGGCTTGTCCACGAAAAGCGTTACTCCGTCCTTGCCACCCGGCAGAGGCTTGCGCGCCTTGGCGAATTCCCCGGAAACATAGCGTATCAGCGCTAGCTTGGAGGTTTCCTGCAGGGTCGTCCCGCGCTTGGCGATGCCTGCCGCCGAAGTAGCCTCTTGCGGGCTGTCGCCGGTCAGCATGGGAAATAGCTGGATACTGTCGCCAGCGGGAAACGATTCGGGTGTTGCGCGATCGGCGGGACGCAACGGAGTAAGCCGGGGTAAATCCGCGTCGGCGGATAACATCAGGGCAAAGGCGATGGCTATTCGGTACGACATTGGGCATCCAGACCCGGGGGAGGGCCGTCTACCATCTTATGATGCCGGCAACCGCTTGAGTAGCTTCTCAAGCGAAAATATTTATTGCGATACGACGGTGACCCCCTGCCGGTCTATCTGCATTGGCAGCAGCTCCCCACCTGATTCTACCACTACCTTTTCCACCCGTTCACGTGCTTCTGGTTCGATCAGCAGCACCAGGCAGCCGCCCCCGCCCGCACCGCATACCTTGCCGGCCAGCGCCCCTTTGCGCCGGGAATTCTCAATGATGCGATCGATGGTTTTCGTCGAAATCGTCGGCAAGCTCTTTTTGCGGAATTGCCACTCCACGTTCATCAGCCGTCCGGTTTCCTTGAAGTCGCCCACCTCCAACGCCGTCCGCATCTGCTGGGCAATTTGCGAGATGCGCTCCAGGTTGTTTTGCACGCCACCCTTATTGTCGATGTGCGCCTTGAATACCGCCCAATTGTTGATGGCCGATTGCCGCGGTTTGCCGGTGAAGCAGACCACCAGGCGCCGTTCCAGTTCGTCGAGATTTACGTTCAGTTCAATGCGGCGTTCTCCGCCAGGCAACAGTTCGATAGCGGCGGCTCCGCCAAAGGCTGGTGGATAGTGATCCTGCATGCCCGTGGGAATCTGGATCACTACAGCTTCCGCATCGCGGCTGATGTGGATCCAATCCACCTTGCTCTTCCCTGCTCCGGTGAAACGATCGAGCGCCGCGCAGATCGCCACCGCCATCGCACTCGAGCCGCCAATGCCCGCGCCGACTGGAGCTTCGGAATTGGTTGTGAGGCTGAAGCCTCCTTCGGGACGGAAGAATTTCACGATTTCGGCCAGCAGCGGCAGGCGAAAACGTTTCGCGCGGTTGAGCTTCGCCAGCGAAGGAAACGTTTCAGAGCGATTGGTGTCCAGCGAAACCAGCCGGATCGTTTCGTCGCCAGCGGGATGAGTTTCCAGTACACACGAGGCGTAGCGCGAGATCGCCGCATTCACCGTGACCGCACCCGAGTGAAACAGGTACAGCGGCCAGATGTCCAGCGTCCCTCCCGCAAGATCCACTCGTGTTGGGGCTTTCGATTCGATGCGCATGGAGGTCCTAGTCGAAGAAATTTGCCTGCAGGCCCGGACAAATTGGTGCGAAATCGGAGCGAATTTATTTGCTAAGCGTCACCGGAAGCGCGGTTACGCAACAAAATTGGCGGGCCAAGCTGGCGGCGAGCTTGCGCGGGATTGGGCTCGAAACAGCGCCGGCAGCGCGCCTCGTACGCACCGCTTGCGCCAACCACAATGAGTTCGTCGCTTTCCACGAGACGCTGCGTATGCACCGCGGGATTTCCGCAGCGCACGCAAATCGCCAGCAGCTTGGTGATTTCTTCTGCGATGGCCAGCAGCCGCGGCATCGGTTCAAACGGGCGACCGCGATAGTCGGTATCCAGGCCGGCGACAATGACGCGCTTGCCAAGATTCGCCAACTTGGTGCACACGTCGACGACTTCGTCGCCCAGGAATTGAGCTTCGTCGATACCGACGACTTCCGTGCGCGGCTGCAGCTTCTCCATGATTTCGGAAGCTTTGGTCACGTTGTCCGAGGGAATGCCCAGACCGGAGTGCGACACAATTTCGTTGGCGGCGTAGCGCGCATCGATCGACGGCTTGAAAATTTGCACGCGCTGCCGCGCAAATTCCGCGCGACGCAACCTGCGAATCAGCTCTTCGCTTTTTCCCGAGAACATCGGGCCGACCACAACTTCGATCCAGCCCATGTTGCCTTTCACGATGTCCACTCGCTTCTCCTGTCCTGTGCCTTGCGTCGGTGCAATTCCCTACTGCTTACGCGCCTGCCGCCGAAACGTTGCGATACATCCTGGCGTTATAAAACGGAGCGAACGCCGTGATGACCGCCAGGCGGAACGATTCCTGCCGTGATACTAGATTACCTGAAAGCACTCCCCACGCGCCTTTTCCATCGCGAATCCCCACAGCGCCAGCGAATTCATCTATGGCAACGGAAAGTTCCGTGCCGCGCTGCAAGACTTCCTTGGCCAAGGCCGCAGGTATTTCGATGCTTCCCGAACAGCCAAAGTGACCGGCATGACTATCGGTAACGTACGCCCAGCTTTCCAGAAACACGCGCTGCTCATCGCCGTCAGCAACGACGTCGAGTCCGCCCTCGACACCTACGAAAAAATGCGCCATTTCCGTTACCGGCAACAACTGCGCCGCCAGCGCTTCCGCGCGCTGCCGCGCTCCCTGCATCAGTTCAGCGCGAGAAGTGGGCGTGTGGCTCACGCCGCTCTCCACTTCGTAACCGTTCACATCGAAGTCCGCTCCAGGATCAAGCATCGGCGCGAACAGAGAGACAGCTTCACGCACGGCATTTACCTTCGGAAGCCGCGTGCTGCCTACAGCGATGCGCCAAGCTTTCATGGAATCCTGGAATGGGCCTGCGGAATTTTAGCGGGAAATTCCCCCAAAATTGCCAAGGATTTTTTCAAGCCTGAGGAAATTTGATGGAAAACTTCCGAAGCTGATCGCGCAACTCGCACTCGTCGACTGCGTATCGTCTTCTGAGCGGACAAAGCGGCGAAACTCACTACATTACGGGACGGAAGCGAAGTCATCTAACCCGGAGGCCGTCGAGTTTCTGACAATTTGGCTAGCGCGGCGATTTCTGTTAGGCATCGTTCCGCAAGCATCCGATAGTGGACCTTCCGCCGACTTCGGACCGTGTCGATTGCGACGGAATCGCAAAACACGAGATCAACTCC
>DASXLU010000069.1:0-3440 GCA_036496065.1 Candidatus Acidiferrum sp. | reverse complement strand
ATTGACGATTTGTTGCGCCGCGCCGTTGAAAACAAGGCGTCCGATTTGCACCTGAAAGTCGGCAATCACCCCTATTTACGCGTCGATGGGCTGCTTACGCCGCTCACCGATGTGCCGCGCATCACGCCGGAAGAAATGCTGTCGATGGCGTTCAGCATGATGACCAACCGGCAAAAACAGAAATTCAAGGAAACCGCTGAATTGGATATGGCGTACGGCGTGGCAGGCCTTGGCCGCTTCCGTGTGAACGTGTTTCAGCAGCGCGGCAACGTCGGCATGGTTTTGCGCGTCATTCCGACCAAAATTCGCACCATCGAAGAATTGAATCTGCCCACCGTCGTCAGCAAAATTTGCGAAGAGCAGCGCGGCTTGGTGCTGGTCACGGGAACGACCGGTTCCGGTAAGTCCACCTCGCTGGCGGCCATGATTGACCGCATCAACGCTAACCGCTCGGATCACCTGATTACCATCGAAGACCCGATCGAGTTTCTGCACCGCGACAAGCGCAGCTTCATCAATCAACGCGAAGTGGAAGTGGACACAGCCAACTTTTCGACCGCGTTGCGCGCTGCGTTGCGTCAGGACCCGGACGTGATTCTGGTCGGCGAAATGCGCGACCTGGAAACGATTTCCACGGCATTGCTGGCCGCCGAAACCGGTCACTTGGTTTTCTCTACCTTGCACACTTTGGACGCGACGGAAACCATTCAGCGTATTATCGCGGTCTTCCCTCCGCCCGAGCAGAAACAGATTCGTTTGCAGATGGCGGCCACGCTGAAGGCCGTCGTTTCACAGCGCCTGGTGCGCCGCGCCGACGATAAAGGCCGCGTCCCAGCCGTTGAAGTCATGATTGCCACCGCATACATCAAGGATTGCATCATCAATCCGGATAAGACGCGCCTGATTCATGACGCCATCGCTGCCGGCACTTCGCAATACGGCATGCAGACCTTCGATCAATCGCTCTTCGATCTCTACACCAAGGAACTCATCACGCTCGACGAAGCGTTGTCTCGCGCGTCGAATCCAGACGAGTTCAAGCTGCGCATCCAGGGTATTCGTTCCGCAGCCGATGCGGCCCGCGAAGAAATGGCCTCGCAAATGGCCGACTTCGAGCGCTTCGCCCGCAAATAGTCTCAGCAATGGGCAAGAACCTGAACCATTCCTAGCCATCTCGGTTATCTCTGTGCACCTCTGTGTCCCCTGTGGTGAAAGGGTTTTTCCTTGCCTTTCGCGTACAGACTGTCGCTCTGCAACGCTCCTGAGCTAAGATGTCCCAACCTTTTCCACTGAAAGGATCCGCACATGAGCAAGATTCTCCCCTTCCCGGATCGCCGCCATTTTCTGAAGGCATCCGCGGCTCTAACCACAGGACTGGCCGGGCTCTCGATGTTTCCGCAACCTGCACTTTCCGAGGATTCCGACGCATTTATTGTCGGCCCCAAGAAAGGCTATTCGCCGCAAATTGGCACGGTCGTTTCTGAGATGGGCTTCATGCGCTGGCAGGTTTTGCATTCCGTGAAAGACATGACCCAGAAGGATCTGGATTTTCTGCTGGACGATAAGGCCAATCGCATCGGCGCGCTGCTGCTGCACCTCGTGGCGGTCGAAAAGTTCTACCAGCTCAATACGCTCGACGGCCTTTCAGAGAAACAAATCCCTGAAGCCTGGAAGGAACAATGGGGCATGCCCATGGAGCTTGGCGATCCTGCTCGCAAAGGTATCGTGGGCCACGATTTGAAGTATTACCTCGACATGCTGAACGAAACGCGGGAGAAAACGTTGGCTGAATTCCGCAAGCGCGATGACGCGTGGCTCATGGCCGTAGACAAAGACTGGGGCTGGGGGCCGACCAACAATTACTGCAAGTGGTTTCACGTCACGGAACACGAGTCCAATCACAATGGTCAGATCAAGTTGCTGAAGAGTCGCATTCCCGGCGCGAAACCTGCCAGCGAATAGGTTTTTGCGCTGAACACAAAAAAAGATCACCGTGGCTGGGCCAACGGTGACCTTTTGCTTTCGGGCGGAGACGGGCGTTATTTCTAGCTGAAGTGAGCTGCGTTTTTCGCGATGAACTGTTTGTAGTCTTCGGGAACGTCTTCGGTGGTGTAGATCGAACCGGTCGGACATACCGGCATGCACGCGCCGCAATCGATGCATTCCGCCGGGTTCACAAAAAGCTGCGGAGCCGTCGCGAAATCGGCTTCATCCTTGGTGGGATGAATGCAATTCACCGGGCACGTATCGATGCAGTGCTCGTCCTTCGTGCAACTGTCAATGATCAGGTAAGCCATGACGAAATTCTCCCGGTTAGACTGCGAGCAATTGAATTACCACGTCTCGCGAGAGATAAATCTCTGATTCCGCTCATATTAATATCGGAGCAAAGTAGTCGTATTGACGCGTGCCTGCGTGATGTAGCGCACACACCGCACGTATTCGCGCACCCTTCCCCTGTTCATCGCAACCCGCGTTCCTGCTAGGCATGCGCTTCGTCTTCTTCTATGCTTGCAGCATGTTTGGCAAACCCCGCCAATTGGAAACCGAGTCGGAGCTTTACGATGCGGCGATCAAGACACTCATGCGCCGCGCGCATTCTGTCCACGAAATGAAAAAGGCGCTCGCCCGGCGCTGCGAAGACGAAAAACTTGTGAAGGCGGTGCTGGACCGGCTGAAGCGCTCGGGACTGATCGACGATGAACGCTACGCGAAGCAGTTCACGCGCCAGCGAGCACAATCGCGCAAGCAGGGCGAATATCGCATTGCGCGGGATCTGCGGGCGCGGGGAGTTCCTGACAAACATATCGAGACGGCCATGAAGGAAGTTTCGACCGAGACGGATCCCTCGACCATTTTGCGCAGCCGCATCGATCGGAAATTGCGATTACTGCGCGGCGAGATCGACGAAAAGAAGATGGCTTCGCTGTATCGTTCGCTGCTGCGTGCGGGATTTTCGTCGGATTTGATTCGGCGTGAACTGTATCGCGCCACCAAAGAAGAAATTCCGGAAGTTGAACTGGCCGACGAATCCTAGCTTCGTAGGGCATGTCTAGCCGGCGGTTGCGTGGCGGCCCGCCTCCCTTCCGTCGTCAGGGCAGGCAGAAGGCGGGCCCTACAAAGGCAAGGCGCTAAAGAACGTCAGATTGTGCGGGCATGGGGCGCAGCGTGCTGCGCCCCTACACACTACTCGGGGCGACGTGCGATGGGCGATCGGCGCTGGCGGCCCGCCTTCCTTCCGTCGTCAGGGCAGGCAGAAGGCGGGCCCTACACAGGCAAGGCGCTCAAGAACGTGAGATTGTGCGGACATGGGGCGCAGCGTGCTGCGCCCCTACACACTCACCGGCCCGCGTGTAATGGGCGTTCGGCGCTGGCGGCCCGCCTCCCTTCCGCCGTCAGGGCAAGCTGTAGGGCCCGCCTTCTGCAAAGGCTTTATTGGG
>DASXLU010000068.1:0-21550 GCA_036496065.1 Candidatus Acidiferrum sp. | reverse complement strand
CTGCAATCTTTCCATCCTTAATAAGGATGTCGCCCTTCTCGATCGTGCCGTGAGAAACCGTCAGGATTGTAGCGTTGTGAATCAGAAGAACGGACGGTGGGGCCTCGCCACCCGATCTGTTGGATGGGACCTTAGCGACAGCATCGCAAGCGGCCAAAACTAAATAAACCAAAAGCGCGGTGCAGGCAACGAAAATTGTGCCGCGCTTCACAAGGCACCTCCTGCGTGCCCAGGCGCAGATGTCGGCTTAGTGCCGGTAAAATCGAAGGTGTACCCCATCGCGCTAATCGAGCCTTTCATGGTCGTTCCTTCGAATGTTCCGGTGAACGTGACGTCGGTAATGTTCCCTTCAATGGGCAAGCTCAGCGTAAAGTTGAAATTGTTTTCGCTCACGTAGCCCGTGAAAATCGTGCCAACTCCACGACTGCTCGTCAGAGTGCCAGTCAATGTCCCATCCGTCGCCATCAGCAAATCTGCCGTAGCTTCCTCAGGACCCTGCGGTGTGGCAAACGCCAGCTTCCATTTTCCGGAAAGATCGCCTTTGGGTGGTTCGGTGGGACGGAGCGGCTCGCGTACCTCAAATTTGCGTCCATCAACAAAAACCATTTTGACTTTCGTTTTCTTGTCGAATAAATCTCCGTCGGTCACGACAAGATTCGCAATTTTTCCTTTTTCGATGGAACCAAGAACATCGGCCACGCCGAAAATCTCAGCCGGCGAAAGCGTAAGCGCGCGCAAAGCCGTATCTGCAGGCAGACCAGCGTCGATCGCCTTTTTCACCGCTGGCAACAAATCTTTGGGCGTGGTGATCGCGCCGGAACAAAACGCAAATTTCACGCCTGCTTTTTCCAAAGCTGCCGGGGAAGAAGGCGCGCGATCACGAAAGCGAAGAACTCTCAAGGAAGGCGTGGCTTCGGGATCGGCGTCCTTTTCTGCTTCCGGCCACTTCAGATCAACAAGCACAGGGATTTTCCTGGCAGCGATCTCCGGGGCGGATTCATAGCTCATTTGGCCACCGTAAATGGCCGTGCGCAGATTCCACTCACCCGAAAGTTGCAGGGCGCGGCGTATTTGCAGCGTGCTATTTCCCGGCAACAACACCAATTCATGCTTCTGTAAGGCCGCCGCCAAAACCGCTTCAGTTCGATCGTATCGGGGACGATCGACGGCACGATTCTTGTCGTAGTTTTCTTCCGCTTGGCTGCTCCAGTTTGTATCCAGCCAAACCTGCCGCACGTAGGCAATCGCACCCATTTGTGAGCCAGGGAAACTCCGAAAACCACCCGCCGCAGTAAGCGAAACAGGAATGGCAACGGGTGCCTTTACGACGAGATCTCCGGCACGCTCGCCCGCAAGATCCAGCACCGCAGCCTGCCCAGGGAACATGCCGGTTTTCGGCGAAGAAACCGTCGTGGTGAATCCTGCACCACGCCAACTCTCCACACGCGGATCAGCGGGATTAATTTCGTCGGCAGCATTGCGCCAGGGAGTTGTCGCCGGACGATCTTCCGGCCCGCGCGAAATAGGCGGCCGCACGTTCGGATCGGTGGGCGTAGGACCTGCGCCCGCTGGAGGAGCGATTGGCCCTATGCCGACATCCGTGAGGGAATCGATCAGCCCGGGGTAGACGATCATCCCTTTGCCGTCGATTACCCATGCGTCGGGCGGAATGGAAATATCGCGGCCAACGCTCACGATGATTCCTCGGCTAACAAGGATTGTGGCGTTCTCGATCGGCGGCGAGGACACTGGAAACACTTTTGCTCCGCGAATAGCGAAATCGCGCGGCTCGCCCGCCTGTCCGAAAAGAGGCGTGGCAACGAACAAATTTGTCGTCAGCGCGACTAACGCAAAAAGTTCAAGGCGTTCGCGAACGCTATGAAAATTCATGCTCCACTCCTTGTGAATCGTGCTCGGTACGCCGGAAGCTTCCCTGTAGGCCTTCGAGGCTAGTGGGAATGAAGAATAAGGTCAAGCCGCGCCTTGAGGTTGAGCCTCACCGGAATTTCGCGACGCCCGCGGTACAAACTTTGAAAGGGGGTGATGGCGATAAAATTGGATTGTGAAATAAAACGGTAATGGTAGTTCTACAGCCAAAGTTTTGGTTTCACTAAACCCGTCTATTGCGTTCGCGCAAAGAACGCGGCGGATTTAGAGCGTATTTTCTTGACAGGACACATGGACACGTTCAGAATTACGCTGCTCTGTTCCTGGACTAGTCCGGTCCAGGCCGGTCCGGTTCCCAACTCCGCGACTTTTTTTCCGCAAAAAAGGCCTTTATCTTTTGTGACTTCGTGTTACCCGGCTCGCCCGAAGGAGGGCAAATGAAATCGTTCGGAAATGCTGTGTGCCTCACTCTCTGTTGCTGTGTTCTTTTGCTGGTATGGAGCGCGGCCATCCCCGGGGCTCATGCGCAGACGGTTACGGTGTCGCCGACTGATCTTTCCTTTGGCGTTCCAACTGGAACTCCGTCGCCATTTCAAAGTGCCGCCGATAGCGTAACGGTCAACATCACGGGCGAGGGCACCGTAAGTTTTACAGGTGCAAACACCAGCGGAGCGAATCCTGCGGACTTCAAAATTACAGGAAATGCGTGCACTGGCACCTTGACGGCACCAACAACCTGTCAGGTAAGCGTGACGTTCACGTCATCGAAAGCCCCTGCCACGACGCTGGAGACGGCAACACTGAATATCTTTTACGGCGATGGTGCGACGATTAGCGTTCCGATGAATGGTGGTTTCGGGGCGATCAAATTGTTTTCTTCCATTAACGTGAACGATTCCCTGTTTAGCGGAGTTACTTGGCCCAATAGCGCCGGCAATCCGGTGAAAACGACCACTATAAATCTGCTCTGCCCGTCAAATCCGACGGCGTTGCTGTCATCGACTCCAGGAACCACGTCCGTGATCGTCAATGACGTCCAACAAAATGTTTACGGGAATGTCTTTCAGGACAACACGCTCGAAGTGCAAAACACGCCGGCTAAAGGCCAAACAGCTACCACGACGAATGTTTGCTATGGTGGGGATCCAAACTTCGAAGGATTCACTGGTTTCCCCTCGGGAACCTCAAACTGCTTCCAGCAGGCGTATGAGGGCGCGGTTACTGGCTTTGTAGGGCAGAACCCAGACTTGGCTTCCGGCTTGTTGACGAACTATGGCATCCAACCGCTCGATTTGCAAAACAGCACGGCGCTGTTTCCACCGGTTTTGCAATCAGGCCTCCAGTCGTTCTTCGTGGAGCTCACGGACGCTGGAGGTTTCCTCGGGGCGTCGACGCTGCACCTGATTACTAGCTGCTCGATTACGGGCATAACGCCGGGCGGCACGATCACCGGCAATCCGATCAATCCCAACGACCCATCTACGCAGACGCAGACGTTCTCTTTCGATAACACGGGTGGGCAGAACATTTCGATCGTCACCAGCGAAACAGTGGCGATCCAACAGGGCGCGACGGTACCGAACGGCGTGGTCCCGGTGGTGACGGACTTCGGCATACCGCAATCGGCGTTTAATGAGCTAGTGACTGGCACTTCGGCAGGCCCAGCGGTTTGCTTGCGTCTCACGGGCGAAGTAGATCCTATGACCGGACAGACACTGTGCAAGGGCTTCCTGGTGCAGTGCTACAGCGCGGACAAGAGCTCTCTGAGCGGCGACAATTGCGTGCCGAGAGGGAGCCAATTCCGTAACCTGTTTGATGCGGCGAAGTACACTTCGCTCGATGCACCGGCGCCAACCATGCAAGATCAAGGCCAAAATTTTCTGAATCCAATGTCGCCGGTGAACGCTTGTAAGAACATCGTTCCGGCCGGCTCATGCGCATCCGGCACGGGGCCCGGCATGCTGATGGGCGGAGACAACTGGTTAGCGGGCGCTCCGACCTATAGCGTGAGCAACTGCAAGCTGACCGGAACGCTAGCCGGCTATTTGTGCCCGTTGGACACATTGACGCAATTCAAGGGAGCAGCGGACGCGCTGTCTGGCAGCACGACTACCGGAAGAAATTCGATCTACGTTCCGGTGGTAAACATGCCTCTGCCGAGCACGACGCTGAGCGTCGCTGGGCTGAGCAACGGCTGGCTGAATGCCACGACGTATTCCGCGAACCTCGGTATCGCGACCACCTTCACATCGAACGAGGCAACGTATGCGGGTGCGCCGCCAAACGTACCCAATGGTAACGGGTTCTCGCCCGCAGCACCCTATAGCGTGTCGTATGGCATCGCGCCCGCGAGCAATCCTCTGCCGGACACGACATATTCGGTTGCGACGGATACTACGCAATATGCCGACAATCCTGCGGTGATCAAGCACCCGTCGACCGATCCGGTGCAGCCGCCCACATCCACTGCGAACTGCACCGCGAAGAATGCTTCGTTCGCCGCGAGCGATCTATTTGCGCCTGGCGATGGCATCTACAACATTCACTACGTGACGAGCGACTGTGCGCTAACCGAAGGCCTGGTGTTCAACCCAACAAACGCTCAGCTGACCGACCCCACGGCAAACT
This sequence comes from Candidatus Acidiferrum sp., assembly GCA_036496065.1. Classification (GTDB taxonomy): domain Bacteria; phylum Acidobacteriota; class Terriglobia; order Acidiferrales; family UBA7541; genus Acidiferrum. Next base: position 17,035 of record DASXLU010000068.1, on the reverse strand, counting down.
GGGCGTCGTTCGCGTTCACCACCATCGGTGTAGATACGGCAACGCCGCAAGTGAGTTCTTGCAGCTCGCCAAATACCAACGTTTGGTACAACTCGAACCAGACGGTGACCTGTACGCTGACCGATCCGAACTACACGGCTGGCGTGTCTGGCTCCGGGTTCCTGCCGCTGCTGCCTAACAGCATCCAAGGCAGCCAGAGCAGCGAGATGGTGAGCGCGTCGACTAGCGTCGGGACGGGCACTTCGAATCCTGCAGCGACGATCACTCCAGCGCAAGCCTGCGACGTGGCCGGAAACTGCGTCACTATTCCCGGCGGGCCGTTCATGATCGACCGCATAGCCCCAACGATTGCGGGACCGTCACTCAGCCCGGCTTCGACTGGAAATGTATACTTCGTCGGTGGACCCGCAGTGAAGGTGACGTATACCTGCTCGGACGGAACGACTCCGCCGAATTCCGGCATTGCGAGCTGCACGGGACCGCTGCCCAGCGGAAGCACGATTGATACGAGCGCTGCCGCGCTGGGTATGCACACGTTCACAGTGACGGCTGTCGACCAGGCAGGTAACCAGACACAAAGCAGCGTGAGCTATACGGTCTCGTATAGTTCAGCGGACGTTGCACTGATCTCCATCAACGTAACGGGAGCGGAAACCGGAGAGAAGGTCACGTACGGTTTCATCGCCAGCGACCTTGGGCCCAGCGCCGGTCAAGGAGTGAAGATTACCGACGCTCTGCCCGCAGGACTCACATTTGTTAGCGCCTCGTTCACTAATGGAGTGACCAGCGGGAATTGCAGCGCTGTTAGCGGCACCGTAACCTGCACTCTTGGCACTGTGCCTGTGCTTCCGGCACGCGGCAGCATCTACACTGGGCAGATTACCGCGAAGGTCACCGCGAGCTCCGGCACTACTATTTCCAACACGATAACCATCAGCGGACTGAATCCGGATCCGAATCCGGGCAACAACTCCTCCACTGTGAAAGTGAAGGTGACGAAGTAAGTCGAAGGAAGCCTCCGGCGAAAACCTGAAAGCATTGAGCTCCGGTCAGAGCGAACGCTTTGGCCGGAGTTTCTTTGCGTGCTTACTCTTGGGGGAGTGCGGAGGATAGACGCGACCCTAAACAAAAAGAGACTCCCTCACTTCGCAGACTCCGTTCGGAATGACGTGTAGCAAAGTCTAATTGGAGGCGACTACGGCTTGACTGGCTTGCTTGTACAGGTCGCGAAGATCGGGGCGATCGAGAAGATGATCGGCTTGCGGCTCCTGCTTGATGCTGTCGAGTAGTGAACGCGCCTGCTGAAAGTGGGTGGCCGCTTCTGAAGCGGCGCCACTGCGAGTAAGAGCATCGCCGAGGAAGTAGTGGATGCGAGCGTTTTCGAAACGCAGTCCCATGCGCTCGCTGCGGCTGAGCGCAGCCTGTAGTTCTTGGCGGGCTCCAACATAGTCTTTTGTCTTCAGAAGCGCGTCACCCAGATCCACGGCGCCCCGCACAGAAAGATATTTGAGACGGAGCGAATCTGCTTCTTTAATATTCGCTCGGAGGTCTGAAACAGCAGAGGCTGGCCGGCCCTCTGCAATCGTCAGACGCGCCAGATCTAGCTTGGCGATGAGAACAGCCTCGCGATCTTTGCTTTTGCTAGCAGAACCAAGTGCCTGGCCGTAGGCCGAACGCGCGGCCTTCAAATCTCCACGATAAAACGCCACATCGCCCTGGGCGTTGTACAGTTCGCTATTCGCCGCATCATTTTTTAGTTCGCGGGCGATATTCTGGGCTTCTTCCAGGAGATTGGCAGACTCTGCACCGCGCCCGACGAAGGCAAGGGCGTCGGCCAGAGAGGTCAGCGCAGTGACCATCTCGATGCTGTAATTGTTTGCGCTGCGATAGCCCTTCACCGAGTCCTGCAAGGCACTGACTGCGGGGCCGAGCCGTCCCTGAGAGAACAACACCTTGCCGATCAAACGGGAAACACCAGCCGCCAAAGCGGTATCGTTGGCTTTACGCGCCAAATCCAGCGCGCTCATCAGATTGCTGAGCGACTTGTCGTACTCACCCACGGTGGAGTAGACCTCGCCCAGAGAGCTTAGCGTTTCGGCCAGATAGCCCGGCTGATTCAGTTTCTTGCGTAATTCCAGAGATTGCTGGAGATAGATTAGTGCGTTGTCCGTATCACCCTTTGCGAAATAGGCGTCGCCAATATTATTCAAACAAACGGATTGATAGTTCTCGTCGTTGGCGTCGCGCTGAATCTGCAGGGCTTCTTTGTAATCCTGAAGAGCCTTGTCGTAGCCACCCCGAGTCTGAAAAAGTACGCCGCGATTGATCAGGATGTCTCCGTAATCCTTCCTCATGCCGATGTCGTTGAGAATCTTTAGCGACTGATCGTAACTGGTCGTCGCCGCATCGGGCTTGCCAAGAGTGATCTGGACTTGGGCCAATTCGGAAAGATTGTTAGCTTCCAGACGTTTCAGACCAAGCTGTTTGCTGATCTCCATGGAATCCAGATAATTCTTCATGGCCTCTTGCGGCTTGTTCATTTGCCGGTAGGAAATGCCCAAGGCCTGAAGAATCAGAGCTTTTTGTTCCTGATTGTCGGTCTGGATCGCTTGGCTCAGCGCTTTGTTGAGCGGATCGAGGGAGCCCTGTGGATTGTCTTGCAGCGAGTCAACGCCACCCATCTGCCATAGGGCCCGAATGTTTCGCGGATCGGCATTAAGGATTTTTGTGAACTCGGCACGAGCATTGGCGTACTGGCCGTTGTCCAGATAAAGGCTGCCGAGAGCGTATTGCACATCTTCGTTGTTGGGGAGAATCTTGGCGAGATTCTCGTAAGCTTCGGTGGCGCGTTTGTCGTCCTTCAGCACGCGAGCCTGAATGGCTTCGATGAAGTACTTCTCACCCTGCGAAGAGGATTGGCTCAAGTCTTTCGCTTTGCGCGTAGCGTCTTCGGCTTTTCCGTCGTAGCCCAATGCCGAATCAGCCTCGGCCAGCCGTGCGTAGGCCAGCGCGAAGTTGGAATCTTCGTGTACGGCGGACTCGAGTTCTTTGACAGCATCGAGATTTCGGCCGTCGCGCAAGAACTGCACGCCTTGCGTGTAATTGCGGAGGGCCGTTGCCGATTGCGACGACGGCTGGAAAGAACTGGCTTTTAGTTCCTTTAGCACGTCAGACGAAACAGAGAGATTTTGTCGAATCTGTTCCGCGAGCTGATTAACCGTGGCGGCAATGTCTTTTTCACTGGGCGCGTCGATGGAGAGAGGGACCGCAGGGCGGTTGTGCTTTAGGTCCTGCAGTGTGCCATCGATGCGAATTTTGCCGTTGATCGGGATGTACTTGCCCCAAAAAACCGTGTTGGCGTGGCTCGAGTCCGCAATGTGTCCGATCAGAGTGGAGTCGATGGAAGTCTCTGGCGTAACGCGTAAATCGGAAAGCACCTGACGCAGAGCATCGGGCGAAACGGTCACCACTTTGGCAGACTGCCCAACTGCGGTGCTCAGCATGTCCGCCAGCGAAGGTCCTAACCAGTCGAGCGACTCATCATTGGAGGCATTGCGAAACGGCAATATGGCTAGGGAAATGTCGGGCACTTTCACGGCAACAGTGGTGGTGCCAGCTGTGCCAGTCGCAGGCGCGAACTTATTGCGAACCATCCAGCCGCCGCCCGAAATGACCACAATAACCAGTGCTCCGGCTCCGATCCATTTCCACGGCACTGCGGGCTTCACAGGCGCAATCACCGCAGTCGTCGGCACAAGGGAAGCGCTTATCGGGCGGGCTCCTTGGAATGCATCGAGATCGTTCAGAATTTCTTGCACGCTCTGATAACGATGCGTGAGGTCTCGCTCCAGACATTTGCTCACGATATCGCTTAAGCCTTTGGGAATATTGGCATCCAGCTCCGCGGCAGGAATGGCGCGTTCCTGATTGCGGCGCAGCAGGCTGGCCATCGCGGTATCCGCTTTGTAGGGCGTATTCCCGGTCAGCAATTCGTAGAAGATCAAGCCAACCGCAAAAATATCCGAACGTCCATCCAGCGTTTTTCCCATCGACTGCTCGGGAGACATATATTCGATCGTGCCCAGCAACGCACCCGTTTGCGTCATGCCTTCGGATTCGATGGAGCGCGCCAGGCCAAAATCCATCACCAGAATTCGCCCAGACTTCGAATCCTGCATGATGTTTTGCGGCTTCAAGTCGCGATGGATAATGCCCGCACTGTGCGCCGCGTCCAGTGCCAGACAAACTTGCCGGATCACCTCAATCGCCCGTTCGATCGAAAGCTTTCCGTTGTCGATGAGAATGCGGCGAAGGTCCGAGCCTTCCACGAACTCCATGGTGATGAACTTCACGCCATCGGCTTCGGACATGTCGTAGATGCGAATTACGTTCTTGTGGGTGACTTGGTGGGCGGTGAGCAGTTCTTGCTTGAAGCGCGCCAAAATCGCAGGATTGGCCGCAAGTTCCGGACGAATCAATTTGAGGGCAACGGTACGTTCCACATCGCGGTCGAGCGCTTTATAAACAGCGCCCATTCCGCCTTCACCCAGCAACAGCAGAATTTCGTAACGCCCACCGATTACGTCGCCGGGCTGTAGCACAGTTTCTCGCATGTACATGCCCGAGAAACCTTGGCGGCCCGACGGTACAGAAGTGCGGTCATCGATGTAGGTGGCATCGCCCGGTGCGACGCGAGTATTAGGTTTCGCCGTAGGAGTTCGCGGAGGAGTGTGGTCTGCGAGCGTTGCGCCGTCCAGTTCACTAGGGGGAACGTTGCTGGACGAGCTGTCGCCCTTAGCGGGCACACCTACACCCTGCGGTCTCGCAGATCCTGCGTTTTCCCGGCCCTTCTTGGATTTCGGGTCGTCCATGACACCTTGGACTGCCAACGCACGAACGGAGCAAGCAAAAGGCCACACCCGTGGCAGGCAGTTACAATGGGTAAGTATATAGTTTTCAGGCCGTGGGCGCAGCTTTTTCGAAGCGCGTAGTGACCAGGTAAAGGCCCATTACAGGCCTCCGAGATGCCTCGAAAACGTGCAAAATAGACGTATATCGAGTCGGTTCTAGCACTAATTTGTTAACTATTTGGGGGGTTGCGGGCCGTTTCCGCCAGTTATTCGTGGAAATGCATCAGGACGCTACGGCTTTTTCTTCTTGCCGAACAAGCCGCCGAGCTGGTTGATTGTATCGGCCGGATTGCCCTTCGTTATGCCCTGTATTCCATTAGCGGCGCCTCCAGCGCACCCAAGCTGCGCTTTAAGCAGACCCGCAGCCGCGCCGGCAGTATCGGGAACGAACTTTGGATTCGCAGTTGTCCCCTCGATCTTGAAGGGAATCTTTGTTCCTCCGCTATCTTTGCAAGCACTGGAACCGGTTAGCTTGCCGACCTCAGAGCCCGCCGACATACCACCTACGATGCCATGCTGAAGAGTCGCCGCCATGACGAAGTCTAAATTGTTTTTTGCATCGAGCGTTCCGCCGCCAACCAGCGTGCCCAGCGCAGGAAGTACGGCGTCGAAATTGTCAGCTTTCAGGCCGGTAGGAGCCATATGCACGTTCGTGGTCATCTTTTCGATCTGCAGGTCCTTGCTGGATTGCAGGCCTGTCAACGCCGAGATCGCGCTCATTTTCGAGCCAAGATCGAAGCCCGCCAGGGTGGCTTTAAATAGACCGATATTTCCATCCGTGACCAACCGGTTGGTCGGCCCGGTGATATGCAAATTGGTGGACAGAGTGCCAGCGGTCAAATTTGCGCCTTGCGGCAAGTTCACCGCAATCGCCGGCAGAAATCCTTCCAGGTCCTTCGCCGGCATCGAATCGCCGACAACTTTCAAATCCACCAGAAAGTTATCGCCTTCTGACTTGTAGGTACCATTCAGTTTCGACGTGGCGCTTCCGATTTTGATCGTGGATGGATTCAGTACACCTGCGCTCTTAGCCAAATCATATTTCGTATCAAAATCCACATTGAGCGGAACTGTCGCCGGAGAACCACCCGCGACGAAAAGCGCCTTCGATAGCTTCAATTGGCCTTTGGTAGCCATCTGGCCGTTTGCGCTGACCAGGTTTGCGTCCATATCCGCGATTCCGCCTAGCCCCATCGAAGGATCCAGAAAGCCTGTCGAAGCCAAGTTCAAACCGTTTACCGTCAGTTTCACGTTCTGGGGAGTAAATGCTGCGTCCTTTTGATCTACCGGCCCAACCTTGCCTTCAATTTTCATTTTGCCGCCGCCAGGCAGCCCCATGGAAAAATCGATTGGAAAATTGTTTTTCACCGAAACGTCGCTGGCTGTGAGATCGACGTCCGGATATACGCTTCGCTTCTGCGAGTTGGTATTCCCCAGCGTTATCTGCCCATCTTTCAACTCCAGCTTTCCAACGGAGACGGACTCAGAGGAATTGCCGGACGAAGGAGTAGCTGAAGAAGAAGGAGAACTCGTCTGCGGCGCGGATGAGGCTGAGCCTCCTATCGACGAGAAATTCCATTTCCCGCTTGGGTCTTTCAGCAGCATCACCTGGGGCTTTTCGATGGTAACTCCCGTAACGTTGACTTGTTTCGAAAAAATCAGTGGCATCATCTCGACACCAACTTTTACACTCTTCGCCGTCAAGAAGGGGCCGGAGTTAAATTTTGGGTCGTCGCTGATCGAAAGATCGTCAATTCCTAGCGAGCCAGAGAGGAGCGACAAGCTCAAATTTCCGAGTTGCACTTTACGACCGAGCGCATCAGAAGCTTTTGCTTCGATCGTCGGTTTGAATCGGTTCACAGGGATCAGGAATGGCACGATGGCCAGCAACAGAATCAGCACAACGACAATAATGCCAATCCATTTCAGTGCGCTCTTCATGAGGAACCTCCGAAAGTAGGGGCGTAGGCGGGCGCCATTCTCAAGCGAGGCTGGATGATACCACAGGGCGCGGCTTACCAATGCTATGCGGTGAGTGGCCCCCGCTTCGCTGGCCCGCCACCAGTCATATTACAATGAAAGCGAACGGGGCTGTAGCTCAGATGGATAGAGCGACGGTTTCCTAAACCGCAGGTCGGGAGTTCGAATCTCCCCAGCCCCACCATTTTTACACTCGTTCATTCTTCTGCCGAATCGATTCCTCGCTGGATATCGGCCGCGCTTAAGATGTTCTGAACCTGCACTCCATTTTTTTGCGAATTTGCGAGTCCCGTGCGAGGCAGCGGAAGCTATTTCCCTAAGAAGTTTCACCGATAGCGTGTAATCCGGGAGTCCTGAAACACGTGTCTGTCGTTCCACCATATAGCGACTAGTCTTTTGGCGGCGGGCACCCGGGAAACTCGGCTAGCGCGGTGTTACCGATGTATTGCAGGTCCTCGATGCCAATTTTGCTGGTGAAGAAAGCATCGCAGGTCATGTGCCGTAGAATCGCGAAAAACTGCACGCCTTGGCCGAGCGACGGCTCGGTTTTCACGTTTTTCTTGTAGGCAATCAAATCCAGCACTTCTTTTTGCTGCGTTGGTGTACATTGCATAAAAGTCTGCGAGAATTGATCGCTGCAGAAATTATCCAGCCACATCAAGCCGCCTCCGATATCCAATTGCATCCCCGGATTTTCGCTGGTGAGCAAATCGATATATTCCGGTGCCCCTGCCTCTAAAGCGCCGCCCGACCCATCATCTTTCGGAAGAATGGCTTCGCAAAGCGTAGTAAGTGTCTCGTAGCCGTGAGCGGAAAAATATTTTGGCGAATACTTTCCTGAAGGCGTGCTGGCCTTCTCCTGGTGAATCATCTGGTGGGCCAGCGCCGCTGCTTCGGCTGGAATCACTTGCAGCACCGAACCGCCCACAACTCCAACCGTTAAATTTCGCAATATGTCGCGGCGTGAAATTCCAGACATGGCAGCTCCTTTGCGCGCGTTAAACGTTGCCCTTCTTGGCTTCGTCCAGCAGGTGCTCGGACGCGCGCCAGGCGAGCGCCATAATCGTCAGCGTTGGATTCTTGTCGGGATTGGTCACCAGCGGCGCGCCGTCCATGACGAACACGTTCTTGACGTCATGCGTCTGGCAATAGCCGTTTAGGACAGAAGTCTTTGTATCGTCGCCCATGCGCGCAGTGCCAACCTCATGAATAATTTTGCCGCCTTCCTCTATGCCGAATGCGTTCGGGCCATCGATCGGCGTGCGCGTTTTGTATTCGCCACCCATGGTTTCAATGATGGACTTGAACGTTTCCTGCATGTCCTTGGCTTGGCGTATCTCGTATTCGCTCCAGCGGAAGTGGAAGCGCAGAACCGGAATTCCAAACTCATCCACAACGTAGGGATCGATTTCACAATACGTGTCGGCATTCGGCACCATTTCGCCGCGTCCGGCAAAACCGATATGCGTGCCGTAGTCGCTGCGGCAGGCTCGTTTCAGATCCGCGCCGTAGCCCTCATGGTCGTCGCAAAGTCTTTCGAACATCCCCACAGCAGGCAATTCGCGCCCGCCGCCAATTTCGATATGGTAGCCGCGCGGAAAATCATTCTTGCGATCATATTTCCACCATGGAATGTACATGTGCATGCCACCGGTTCCATCGTGATTGTGCGGCGGAACCTTGGCCATTTCTGGCACGATACCCCAGCCATTGCTTCCCACAGAATCGGTGAGATTCCGTCCAACTTGCCCAGAAGAATTCGCCAAGCCATCCGGAAACAATTTGGACTTGGAGTTCAGCAACAATCGTGCCGATTCGCAGGCGCTCGCCGCCACCACAACAGTGCGTGCGTTTATGCGCTCAACCGAACGCGTGGACTTATCGATATACGAAACACCGGTGGCCTTGCCGTCGGGCCCGACCATGATTTCGCGGGCCATTGCGTCAGTAATCAAAGTTAGCTTGCCCGTTTTTAAGGCAGGTGGAATCAGCACCTGGCTGGAACTGAAATTCGAGGCCGTTACGCAGCCTCTTCCGCACTGGCCACAATAATGGCACGGCGCCCGGCCGTTTAAAGGCTTGGTCAGCACTGCAAGACGCGACGGAATGCACGTGATATTTAGTTTGTCGCAGGCCTTCTTGATCAGGATCTCATTGCAACGCGGCTTCGGCGGTGGCAGAAAAACGCCATCAGGAGCGCTGGGAACATTTTCTTTCGTCCCGAAGACACCGATGTACGATTCCACTTTGTCGTAATAAGGCGAGATATCCTCGTACGAAATGGGCCAATCTTCGCCAATGCCGTCGCGCGTCTTCGACTTAAAATCCACCGCGGAAAATCGCAGCGCGATGCGGCCCCAGTGATTTGTTCTTCCACCTACGATCCGCGAACGAAACCACATAAAATTACTGCCCGGCGCGGAGGTGTACGGTTCGCCATCGATCTCCCACGCGCCGTTGGGCGCCAAAAATTCTCCGAAGTTTCTCCGCGCTGCGCCTCCGACACCCGCCCCACGATGCGGCAAATCATAAGGCCACGCGAACATCTTGAAGTCGGTCTCGGGGTGAACCTGCGGTCCGGCCTCGAGCATCGCCACACTCAGCCCGCCTTCGGTGAGAATCTTGGCGGCCATGCCACCACCGGCGCCCGAACCGATCACACACACGTCATAGCTTTTGGGAGTCCGCCGCACTTGCGCCATCGTCCAAGCCTCTCTTTACAGCTCGTTTTTCTTCATTTGTGAGACCGCGTAGTCGCAAGCGCGCGCGGTCAGTGCCATGTACGTCAAAGAAGGATTTACGCAGGCTGACGAAACCATACAACTTCCATCCGTCAGGAATAGATTTTTTACATCGTGCGCCTGGTTATGCGCGTTGAGGACCGAAGTCTTCGGATCGCGGCCCATGCGCGCCGAACCCATCTCATGTATCGCTAAGCCCGGAGGCGTCATTTCTCGCCATTCGGAGATTTCATTTGCTCCGGCCGCCGCGAGCATTTCCGCTGCTTGTACCGCCATGTCACGCGACATCGCGATCTCGTTCTCGCTCCAACTGCAATGAAACTTCAGTGTCGGTATGCCCCACGCATCCACCTGCTCCTTATCAATCTCCACGTAGTTGTCGTGGTTTGGCAGGCATTCGCCGAAGCCGGCAAGCCGCATGTACCACGGCCCCGGAGCGCTCAATTGCTTCTTGAAGTCTGCTCCCAGCCCGCTCATTTTCAAGCCGCGATTCCATCCTTCACGCGTTCCTCCGCCCTGGTAGCCGTAGCCGCGGCTAAATTCCTTTTGCTTGGAGTTCACATTGCGGAAACGCGGAATATAAATCCCGTTCGGCCGGTTGCCAAACGGAATCTTGTCCGCGTGACCTGGCATAATTCCGCCTGCGCCGCTACCCATGTGATGGTCCATCACATTGTGCCCTAGTTCCCCACTGCTATTAGCCAGACCGTTAGGGAATTCCGGCGTCGCCGAGTTCAGCAGGATGCGCGCGGACTCCAGAGTTGAGGCACAGACGAAGATAATGCGCCCTTTGAACTCGAGCGCCGCCTTGGTGTTTGCATCAATGACACGAATCCCGCTGACGCGTCGCGTAGCAGGATCAAAAATCAAGCTGTGCACCACGCTGTACGGACGAATCGTAAACCGGCCCGTCTTCTGCGCAGCCGGAAGCGTTGAACTTATACTGCTGAAGTATGAGCCAGTGATGCATCCGCGATGACATATGCCACAGTAATGACAGGGCGCGCGCCCATTGTGCACCCGCGTTAAGATCGCGCAACGCCCGATCGTCATAATTCGATCATCATAGTTTTTCGCGATCGCGGTGCGCAGATCCTGCTCCACGCAAGTCATTTCCATCGCCGGCAGAAATTTCCCGTCGGGCAGTTGTGGCAGGCCCTCTGCCTGGCCGCTGATTCCGGCGAATTCTTCCACGTAGTCGTACCACGGCGCAATGTCCTGATAGCGTATGGGCCAATCGACGGCGATTCCCTCTCGCAGATTAGCCTCGAAGTCCAGATCGCTCCAGCGATACGACTGCCTGCCCCAGGTGAGAGACCTCCCGCCAACCTGCCGCCCGCGAATCCACGAAAATTTTGTTCCTGGCGCGTTGGAGTAGGGATTTTGCTGATCATCAACGAAAAATTTGTGCGAGAACTCGTCGCAAGCGTAATAGCATTCGCGCTGAACGAATTGGGTGCGTTCACGCTCTTCGCGATTGTCCCATCCACGATATTTCACTTCCCAAATGGGCACGTGCTCAACGTAATCTTGTTCGGGAACGATGGTTCGGCCTGCTTCCAGCACGAGCACTTTCAGGCCTTTTTCGGTTAGTTCCTTCGCTGCCCAGCCGCCCGTGATTCCGGAACCGACGATGAGCGCGTCGTAGGTGTTTGTCGGCATTCGGTTCCCTATGCTTTCTTTTCCGCTACTACCGGAGCGCAACCGTGCTGCGCGCCGGGGATAATTTCAAGTTTGAGTTCCTGCGTAAAAGCGACTTCCGAAGTGTAGTAGCCGTGAATCGTCATTCGCTTAAACACGCAAAAGAATTCTCCGCGCAACTGTGCATCGCGTTCGTCGCGAGGAACTGGCTCGCGATGCGTCGTCAACTCTTTATGCCAATCGATGGCATCATCCATCGCCCGCAACAGAGCGACTCGCTGCTCCGGCGAAGAATCCAGGAATTTCCTGCCAAACAGCGCCGTGCTTTGGGTGTCCACGTCATCCAAGCCCTTGAGAAAGTTCGCGCGATCTTCGCTGGTTGCCCATTCGGTGAGAATTACATCCATGAACTCATTGACCCTCGCCCCTTTTGCGCCAGGAGTTTCGGTCGCAGGAATGATCAGATCAATCATGGCGATTACCGTTTCGTTTTGATGGGGGCTGAACGTTCGAACACTATAGCTTGCCGGTGGCTGCGCCTGTCGAAACAGGGCAAATAGGTCTGGACTCAAAACAGGGGTGATCGCAGCAGCAGACAAGATTCGAAACAATTCACGCCGGTGCATAGTTGCTCCTATGCGCACCAAGAGTCGCAGTCATGGAACGCCCTTCTGTCATATATTTTTCGGCAAATTCGCGCGCGGTACGTAGCGATGTGACCACATCGCCCGTCGGGATGAACTCCATCGCTACGTAATGTGAATAATTCAGCGCTCCGAGCTTTCGAAAAATGCTGGCGTAGTTGATCTCACCCGTGCCCGGCTCATGCCGGCCTGGAACGTCGGCAATATGAATTAGATAGGTCAAATCAATGTTTTTCTCGAGCTTCGCAATGAGATTGCCCTCCGCCACTTGCTCGTGGAAAAAGTCGTACAAAAATCGCACGTGCGGATTGTTGACTTCGCGAATGATCTGAAATCCCTCGGCCACGGATGTAAGGAAATACTTTGGATTTTCTTCGGGGTCGATGTTTTCCAGCAGGATTTCAACGTTTTGCGCCGCGGTCACATCCGCCGCTCGCTTCAAGCCTTCTACGCAACTTGCGTGCATCTTTTCATGGCTTAATCCAGGAACTTGATTCCCTGTCAGCAAGATCAAGCGCGAGCATTCCAGCTCCGCAAGTACGGGTAATTTTGCGCCAATCTCTTTCAGCAACTCGTCGCGCTGCGCCGGGTCGCACAGGCTCGAATGGATTCCGCTGCACGCATCCACCACCATACCCAGTTTGTGAAATTGTTGGCGGGCCTTCGCGAAGCCCTCCTTGCCCCAATCTTTATATTCTTCGACAAGTTCTACCGCGCGGTAGCCTGCCTCAGACACTTTCGAAATGCGCTGCTCAAACGGCAGTGTGCGTTCGACGGTCCAAAGCATTACGGAAAACGAAAATGGCGTCGCTGTTGCGGCACTGCCGACGAATCCGGAGTCAAAGGAAACCGCTGCGCTCCCGGCGCTCGCACCAAGCACAGTCGCAGCACCGGTGGCAACGAACTGCCGTCGATTCATCTCAGACATCAGGCACCCAGAATCTCATTGCGGATATTCTTCAGGACGTAGGCCGCCCGCTCGACGCCCACTTCTCCCGTAAGAATTGGATCCTCATTTTCGATGCTAAGGATGCCTTCGTATCCGATGTCCATGTACGCTTGCATGATTTCCTTCCACGTCGAGGCGCTGTGGCCGTAGCCGACAGCCCGAAACGTGTCGGATGCGTTCTCAAGTTCGGCCTCGGTGAAAGCAAAATTCAAGACGCCATATTTGGCAAGATTTTCGGGAAACAGCACCGTGTCTTTCATATGCGCGTGATAAATCGCGCCCTGCTTGCCGAGAAAACGAATCACTTCAACCGGATTGCACCCCTGCCAGAAGAGATGGCTCAAATCGCAGTTCGCGCCTATCTCCTCACCAACGGCCTCGCGCAGTTGCAAAAGCGTGCGCGGGTTGTAAACCACGAAATTAGGATGCATCTCAAACGCAATGCGATGAATGCCATGATCCCTGGCAAACTTTGCGGTGTTCTTCCAGTAGGGGATGACCTTTTCCTTCCATTGCCAGGCCAACATGTCGCGAAATTCATCCGGCCAACGATAGGCAATCCAGTTGGGTTGCGTATCGGCTGCCGTGCCACCGGGACAGCCTGCGAATCCGACAACTACTTTTACTCCCAAGCGCTCCGCGAGCAGAATTGTATTGCGAAAGGCCTTGTCGTCTCGCGCAGCGTGTGCCGCGTCCGGGTGAATAGGATTCCCATGGCAACTCAGCGTGGCAACGTGCAATCCTTTGTCATCAAACTTTTTGAGCCAAGCCTTCGCTTTCGCCGGATCCGATAGCAGCTCCTCGACGGGACAATGGCGATTCCCGGGATAGCCTCCGGTGCCAATCTCCATGGCTTCCAGGCCGAGAGCGCTCACTTTGTCGAGCATCTCGTCGAGCGAAAGCTTTTCGTACACCGGGTCGAACACGCCGATAGGAATTTTGCGCTTTGCCCGGGCCGTACCGCCGCCCTGCGATTCGCGCGAGGCATGAGTGCCACCTGACGGTGAAGACGCCGCGGCATTCACCGCTGCGGCACCGGGAAGCGACGCGGCCAGCAATCCCGTCCCGCTTGCCGCAAGAAATCTTCGGCGATCCAAAGATGACGGCTCTCCCGGTACATTCGTCCGGCGTTCACTCATGAATCATCCTCCAAGCCAGAAGAAAAACGATTAACTGGCGACCCCGCGGCATTATACGCCTGCGCCGTCCGAAGATACAAAAGTGAAAAGCGTCGAGTGCTGGTCGGCGGCAACAGCAAGTTTCTAGCGAATGCGTAATTTGGGTTTAGGGCTGTCGGGCTAGGAAGTTTACTTCCGTTTTTGTAGTGACTCGAGAGGCGGCACCGATATGGCGGCGGTGAAAACGCGTTCGGGTGGCATCTTGGTAGTGCGTAAAGCATCCACAAGCATTTCAACCGCCTGCCCGGTGTTGGGTGGAACAAAAATCGTGGCCGCCAGCAAGCCGCTGCGCACCCAGGCTTGCCCCGTGTTCGGAAGCCCGTCGCAGCCGAGAAATGGCACTCCCAGCCAACGTTCTTTTTCCAGTTCTGAGGGAAGTTCCTGAAACGCCTTGCGTGCGCCAATGGCCATCGAATCATCTTGTGCCGCAACCAGGTCAATCGTTGTTTTCTTTGTCGTGGGAAGTTTCAGCCACGAGCGTACCGCGCGTTGCGAGCTTTCCTCGGTCCACTGACCCTTCAACATGATCAGATGAAGGTTCGCGGGCTTGGCTTCCTGCATCCCAAGCGTGCGTTCCTTGGCGGCGGAATTTTCCGAAGGTCCTTGAACGTAGAGCACCGTTCCGCCCTTTGGCAACAACGCAGCACACTGGCGGCCCTGAATGCGCCCGATTTCAACGTGATCGGAACTTAGACAGAAAATAGGAGTCTTGCTCGATTGCCGCAGGTCCGGAATGTAATTTGCATCGCGGTTGAGAACGGCCCAGCCGATTCCCGCATTAACCGCGGCTCGAGCGACTTGTGGGAGCGCCGTGCCCCCCACCGGTTCGAAGACGATCGCGTTCGGCCGTTCCTCCGGAGCGGATTGAATGGCCTTCAGGAGCTGCGTGCTCTGGTTGATCGCGTCATTGTCGGCGTACAGAATTTCCAAGTCTACGCCACATTTTCGAGCCGCCTGTTCTGCCGAACTGGCCTGCTCTGTCTGATAGTCGTTGTCGTTCGTCGTTAGAGAAACTAGAAACTTGAGTTTGGGCATCGCGCCACCGAAAGATTGCTCCAATAGAACGATACACCTTCACCATGCCCCTTTGCCGTGAAACATGGGCTCCTGTTTCACGTGCGGAACGGTCGTACCGTTTTCATCAGTATCACTGAAAAGCAGGACCACCGGGCTGAGCGTTGAGGCGCACCGTGGCAGTGCCCGGCTGAGTCAAACGGCGCAAGCAGACTATAAGTGAAGCTTTGGTCCTCGATAAGTCATTATTTTATATCAACTTGCTACTGCTACAGCCTCTAGCCCGTGGAAAGGTACTTGCTCTTAATCACAGGGAGGCCGTCCCTGTGGCTTCGAAAGCTTCTCCGGTTCCCGAATCAGCTCACCTGTACAAGAACATTCGTCACCCGAAGCTAGGCACAATTGGCTGCAAACGACTTGGCACCCAGGATTTCGATCATACCTCACCAGTGCAACGCGAATTCTATCAAGGCACCATATGACCTGGCGGGAGGAATTTCGGCGAAAAACAGTAAGCGTGCACGAAGCGGTGCAAAGCGTCCAGTCTGGGATGCGCGTTTATATCCATCCAGGATGCGCGGAACCCGAGTCTTTAGTTGAAGCACTGATCGAACGAGCGCCAGCCGTCAAGAATGTGGAAGTCGTCCACCTGTTGACGGTGGGCCGCGCAGACTACATCGCCCCGCAAATGGAAGGGCACTTCCGTCACAACGCCATGTTCATCGGCGGAAATGTGCGCCAGGCGGTGAATGAAGGCCGCGCGGACTATACTCCAATTTTCCTAAGTCAAGTCGAAGACCTGTTCGAAAACGGTCAAATGCCGCTAGACGTCGCGCTTATTCAGGTCTCGCCACCAGACGCGCACGGATTCTGCAGCTTCGGCGTCGGCGTGGACGCCACGATGGGCGCTGTGCGCCACGCAAAAATCGTCATTGCCCAAGTGAACGACCAGATGCCGCGTACGTTTGGCGACAGTTTTGTTTCCATCAAGGACATCGACGCGTTTGTGGAAGTGTCCCGGCCGCTCTGCGAATTAAAGCCGGTGGAAATTGCAGCGACTCATCACGCCATCGGCAAGAATGTTGCCGGCCTTATCGAAGATGGCTCCACGGTACAGTTGGGGATTGGCGCGATTCCTGACGCAGTGCTGCTGGAATTGGGGAATCATCAAGACCTGGGCATCCATACGGAGATGCTCAGCGACTGCGTCGTGCCTTTGATCGAGTCTGGGGTCATCAACGGGAGCCGCAAAACCTTACATCGTGGAAAAGTAGTGCTGAGTTTCGTCTTGGGCACTAAAAACCTGTTCGAATTCGTGAACAACAATCCGATGTTCGAATTTCATCCCTGCAGCTACACCAATGATCCGGCGGTGATCTCCCAGAACTACAAAATGTCGGCCGTCAATTCCGGGCTGCAGGTCGATATCACCGGCCAGGTCTGCGCCGACTCCATCGGCACATACTTCTACAGCGGAATTGGAGGCCAAGTGGATTTCATCCGCGGCGCCTCCACTTGCAAGGGCGGCAAGCCGATCATCGCGCTTCCCGCTACGGCAAAGAACGGCACGATCTCTCGCATCGTGCCAGTCCTCGATCCAGGTGCTGGTGTCGTTACATCGCGCGGCTCCGCTCACTACGTGGTTACGGAGTTCGGCGTGGCCTATCTGCATGGACGGACCATTCGCCAACGGGCCCAAGCGCTCATCGAAATTGCGCACCCGAAATTCCGCGAAGACTTGTATGCCTATTGTGAAAAGACGCGCTGGCTGCAACGGCCCGCGGTGCAGCAGGAAGGTTGAACCATGTCCAAACCAACTGGTGGCAAGGTAACTGTGGACCAGGAAGAGTGCAAAGGCTGCGGACTCTGCGTCGCCGCGTGCCCGCCGAAATGCCTTCTGCTCCTGCCGAGTTTGAATGCGTATGGCGTGCATCCGGCGCACTACTCCGGAGAAAACTGCACTGCTTGCAGCATCTGC
>DASXLU010000067.1:0-2602 GCA_036496065.1 Candidatus Acidiferrum sp. | reverse complement strand
TGCATCATGACACAAAATCTTCCCGTCACGGGCGACTACGCCCCCTTCTACGCCAAATACATTGAACTGGTTCCGGATGGGGATCTTCTGGAAATCCTGAATGCACAACTGCACGATTATCAGCGGGTACTATCGCCTCTAACAGATAAGCAAGCCGATTTTCGCTATGCCGCCGATAAGTGGTCAGTTAAAGAATCTTTGGGCCATGTTACGGACGCGGAACGTATCTTTACCTACCGAATTCTGCGCTTTGCGCGCGCCGATCAGACCCCTTTGTCCAGCTTCGACCAGGACGAGTATGTTCGCACTGCCAACAGCTCCGCCCAAAAAATTGTTGACCTTCTCGATGAATTTACCGCCGTCCGCCGCGCCAGCATGGTTTTGATGCGTTCGCTCGATGATCCCGCTTGGCTGCGCCGCGGCGTCGCCAGCGGCAAGGAAATATCGGTGTTGGCGTTAACCTTTGTGGTGATTGGCCACGCGCAGCATCACCTGCGCATTTTCGAAGAGCGCTACCTGCCAGCACTTCCACGCGCCTGAATTAGCCTACATTGGCCCGGGCAAATCGCGTTTTTCGTGCAAAAGGTGCGGGTTGGAGACTCGCGCATGGACCACGCTTTCAACGATCGCGGCGAGTGTCCCACGCTTCTCCCTGCCAGCTTTTCGAATTCTGCCTCGCTGCGCCAGAGTTGTGTAACGCATGGGCTGCAATAAATAGAACAATAGAAAAATCGCCAGTGCCAGCATCAACGCCGCCGCAAGAACAGCCGCCTGATTGGATTCCAGCGGGCTCGCAATCGCATCGATCAGCAGGTACGACCCGCAAAATAACAGTCCGACTTCCACAAATGTCCCTAGCCCCAGAAATGTCCGCGGCACACTTGCTCGAACTAACAATGAGCTCCGATTACGCTCCGCTCTCAACTCCGCTTTTGCCACTTCCATTTCCATTTACTCCTCGTTCGCTTTCTGCGTTACTGCTAGCGAATCTTCGTCACGCAGGAAATCCAGATAAGAAAATACCGGCGCCATCGCCGACCGTTTCATCGGTTCCCCGCAGACACATCGTGGCACCGTATCGTCGCAACTGGCATGGGCCATCACAGCGGACCACCCGCAATCACGATTCACGCAATGCCAATGCGCATCTTCCGTTTTTCCCATTTCTGCCTCTGTTTACTGTTCAGGAATCGCGAGCCCAAATATTCAAGAAGGAACTGCGCGGTTTCTTCTTTTATAGAGCGGTTCGTTCTATTTATCAATAGTAAAACTATCCTAGAACTAACGGTATTTGTGTGCAATTAAGAGGCGTTTCGCTGCATCTTCGTGTTTTCCCGTCACAACTGCGTTCCAAATCGAGATTCTCCCGGTTTTTCCGCGCTCCCCCGCAACGTTGCGGCTCATATTCGCCCGCTGCTACAATGAAATGCCCGCCGGCCCTCATCCGATTTTCATGAGTGTTACTGCTCGCTGAACCGGCGACCCTGTCATTTGTGCGGGCCGCTGTGACCTCGGTGCAAAGTCCATCATCACAACTGTGCGCCCTGTGGTCCTTTCGAAGGGAGATTACGCGTGACTAAGTACGATGTTGCAATCATTGGCAGTGGTCCCGGCGGCTATGTGGCCGCTATACGTGCTGGCGAGCTCGGCCTGAAAACGGTGGTCGTCGAGAAAGATCCCTACCTCGGCGGAACGTGTCTCCACGTCGGCTGTATTCCCACAAAAGTTCTTCTGCATCACGCCGACGTTTACGATCACATCAAGAATGCCTCTGAACTCGGTTTCGAAATCTCCGGCGTAAAAATTAATTGGGCCAATGTGCTCGCGCGCAAGTCCAAAATCGTCACCAAGCATGCCAAGGGCATCGAGTTCCTTTTCAAAAAGAACAAAGTGGAATGGGTGCAGGGTTGGGGCAAATATGACGGTCCTGGCCGCGTCGCCGTCGAGAAAGACGGCAAGCGCTCGATTATTGAAGCGAACAACATCCTCCTGGTCAGCGGCTCCGAAGCTAAATCGCTTCCCGGCATCGAACCTGACCACAAAACCATCCTCACCAACCGCTCGATCCTGGAGCTTCCGGAAATCCCGAAAACATTGATCGTCGTTGGAGCCGGTGCGGTCGGCGTGGAGTTTGCCTCTATCTACAATTCCTTCGGCACCCAGGTCACCATACTCGAAGCCCTCCCCCGCGTTGTTCCCGTGGAAGATGAAGAAGTTTCCGCCGAACTCGAGAAGACCTATAAGAAAAAGGGCATCAACGTCTTTACCGGCTGCGCTGTCGACGGCGTCAAGAAAGACGCCAAAGGCGTTACCGTTTCTTTCAAAGATAAAGACGGCAAGGCGCAAACGCTGCAAGCCGAAAAATTGCTCCTCGCTGTCGGGCGCAAAGCCATGACCGACAATTGCGGACTCGAAAAATCCAAAGCAAAAGTCGAGCGCGGCTTCGTCCACGTCAATGAACTGATGCAGACCGACGAACCGGGCCTCTACGCCATTGGCGATATCGTCGCCGGCATGCCGCAACTGGCGCACGCCGCCATGATGGAGGGTATCGTCGCGGTGACGCACATCGCCGGCAAACCTACGCACAAGATTCTCAAGA
>DASXLU010000066.1:0-4460 GCA_036496065.1 Candidatus Acidiferrum sp. | reverse complement strand
TGGTGACACCGAACTCGTCCGGGTGAAGGATGCGGACAGCACCGTGCACATCTGGATCGACTCCAAGAATATTGCCGACTAGCTCGTTCACTGAATCGATAGAGGAGAACGCATCATGCTAATACTGGCGAAAGCGGCTCTGGGACTTTGCGGAACGATGGCTCTTGCCACCATCTACACCTTTCAGGAAGGCGTTATTCGCGTCGATGTCGACGAAAACTTCTCGGGCGGCTCGCATGTGCACTTCTGGGTGCCGGCCAAGGCGGTTTCCGCGGGCATGCACCTGATGCCCCAGCACAATCTGCGTGATGTGGCTCAGCAAGCGCGCTTGTTCTTGCCCGTGCTGCGCCAACTGTCCAAGGAACTGCCCAAGTATCCCAACACTATTTTCGTAGACGTAACGGACAACCACGAGCATGTTCGAATCATGACCGTGGATGGCAAACTGTGTATCGACGCCACGGAAAAAGACAAACTAGTGCACGTCACGGTTCCCGTGGCAGTTATGCGCGACGTCGCCGATAACCTGGAAGAGATTACGCCAGGCGTCTAACTCTCGTCGGTCGCTTCTTTTCCCGGCACGAAATAGACTTCTTCTTGCATCGCGTCTTTCGGCCAGCCGGCTCGCTGCAAAATTCCTCGCCCGTTTTCGACCATGTTAGGGTGGCCGCACAGATAGACCGAGGTATCCGCGGAATTCAGGTTCCACACATCGAGGTATTTGCGGATCAGGTCGTCTACGCGCCCACGCTCGCCCTTCCAATCGGGATCTTCCCAGGCACGGCTCACGGTTGGGACATATTTGAGCCAAGGCGCTTCCGCGGCACACTTCTCGAGTTCATCGCGGTAACCGAATTCCCACGAGCGGCTAGCGCCATGAACACAAAAAAGGCGATGCTCCCCCGGCATGGGGGCGCTTCCCTTTTTCCAATCCGACCAGATCGTTCGAACAAAACTGACATACGGCGCGACACCGGTCACGGTTGCCAACAGAAGATGATTCTTGCGTCCGCTCTTCAAATCCAAAGTGAAGCGGCCCTTTGCGAATCGTCGCAGCAATAATTCGGTGCCCGTCTCCAGCCTATCGAGCACCGGCGTAAATTCTCCGTGGGGCACGACCTCGATAAAGAATTCCAGCCTGTTTTCGTAGGGCGACGAGCATATCGAATAGGGCCGCTCGATTCGCTTCCCATCTACTTCGAAGCCCAGCGTCGCATACTGCCCGGCAAGATACGAGAGGGGGCTCGCGGATTCCACATGCATCACAAAAAGATCGTCCGCGACCTTGCGGCGATCCACAATTTTTGCCGAGATAAACTTTTCCGAAGGAACGGGCAATGGAGCCTCCATGGTTCGATGCTGGGTGTGAAAAAACGATACGGGCGGAGCGTTGCGCGCCTCCGCCCGGATTTTCTACATGTTCGTGTTGCGATTACTTACGGATTCTGCTGCTGCTTCTGTTGCTGCCGCTGCTGCATCATCTGCTGCAGATCGAACTTCTTCACCGGCCCGGTAATTCGATCCGAAACATCCACGATCTTCACCAGCACCATAGAACTGTCCGGCCCGACTTCCTTGACCATGCCGAACGGAGTGACTTTGTCACTCGTCCACACATCGCTATTTTTCTTGTCGTTTCGCCAATGCTCGCAAGAAAACGTTCCGGCAGGCACGGTAATCATTTCCGTGCCGAGGGAATGCAGTTCGTTGAGGCTTTCCTTCAGGCTGTTTTCGTGGCCTTGCCCGGGCTTAAATGGCATCTCCATCGCTGGTTGTCCGGGCGGCTGAATAATCATTCGCGTGATTTCAAGATCCTCTCGCGTAATCAGACTCTTGCCAACCACTGTCTGTCCCTTTTCGTCTTGAGTGTAAAACTGCATCCAGTACGCTTCTTTTCCATCAACGGAGTCTTTCCCGACCACTCCAAGTTCCATGTTGCCTTTAGAACTGTTTTTCTTTGTGACGGTTTCGTATAAGGCGCCCTTCCCCACTACCGGGTTAAACGACTTGGCAATGCCGGGCTTCTTAAAAAGGTCCATCCCCATTTGCCCGAAACACCGCGGAGCGACGCCACTACACAGCACCAATCCCAGGCACAACGTTACGATGCGCTTCATTTGACACAGCTCCTTGAAATCATGTTCGCTACTAGTTGGTTGGGACGGACAAAGCTGATCAATTTGATATCAGTTTTGAGAAATTGAGGCAACGAGAGATTACGGACGTTGTGGAAAGCTATCGTGGCTTATTCGTAAGCAAGTGCATCGACTGGGTCGTAACTCGAAGCGCGCAAAGCCGGGACAGCCGCTCCCGCCGCTGCGCCCAACAACGCGAGTCCGACGGCCCCCGCGATCCAGCCCGGTGTCAATAAGATCGACAGACCCGGATTCGTCTGCTTCAGGACCGCCTGGGTGATCAGTGTGACTATGATTCCGGCTAAACTTCCTGCCAACGTCAAGAACGCGGTCTCGCCCAGCAGCATCTTCACCACATCGAACCGCGAGAATCCCAGCGCTTTCAGGATTCCGATCTCGCGAGTTCGCTCCAGCACCATCGTGTGCATGTTCAGCAGCACCACCAGGAAACTGATCACGACGCCGAGCCCCACCATCGTTCGGATAAAGGGTTTTAGCTCAGGCAAATTTGACGAATTCATCAGCGAAACATACTCGGACATGGAGCGCACACGGTTCAGCGGATCAATCTTCAGGATTTCCGCTCGCGTGCCTTCGGTGTCGCCCTTGCTGCGCACAAAAAACATCGACACTTTCTTGTCCGCTCCGACTACATCCTGACCGGTGTCCAACGGGATAAAGAAACGAGCGCCCTTGCCGTGTGCAACGATTCCAGAAATCCTGAAAGAATGATTCAGGAGCGTCACCGTGTCGCCGACCTTTAAGTGCCGTGTTTGCGCAACGATGTCGTCGGCCATGGCCTCGTCCGGGGCCTGGAACGGACGTCCGTCGCGAAAAATAAATCCATGGCTTAGCGCATTGAAGCGCTTGTAATCGATTCCGTAAATGATCATTAAGCTTTTTGGATCCGAAAGGATGATGGTGGGCGCCACTTCGTCGACGCCCGGAAGCTTGCTGATTCTCTCGCCGAGCGACTCTTGCATCACCGCGCTCGAGAAGGCGAAGAAAATCGAGGCATTCGGCGGTTGTACAAGAATGTCCGCGCCAACGCCCTCCACCCGCTTGCCCCACTCCGCGACCACGCCCGACGTCAGGCCCACAATCATCAGAACCAACACTACCTGGATAGCGATGGCAACGATGCTCAGCGCGCAACGCAGCGGCCGCGCCGAGATGTTGCCCCAGAACATCTGCAAGAGGGAAAACGGGCCTTCGTAGGTTTCTGCCATGGAGTGTGCAGACAGAAATGTATCATCAGAGAAAGAGCCGGTCAAAATTTAAGGAAAGAATCGAGCGATGTTGTAGCACGAACAATTCCGAAGTGCACGCGGAAAAATTTCTATTCTGTTAAGTTTTCAACATAACCGTGGATAACCTTGTGGAAAGTATCGCAAAACTTTCTGTAACTGCTTCGAGATTCAATACGATGATGCGGTTTGCACCATTCTGGTGCAGTAGGTCGAAATAGTTTTGTATCGTGTCGCGCGAGGCACAAACAATTTTTCTGCGACATTCGCTTGCCGCGCATCCAGTTTTTCCAGAGCTTGCAGCATTCCTATGCGCGAGAAAATGTTTCACAAAGTTCCACGCGCAAAGTACCTGACTCGAATTGAACTTGGCGAAAACTTTTTGGAGGACAAAACTCGCGGAACTGCCGAAAAATCAGTACCACTTCGGCGGACGTTCGAGGTGAACCTTAATTGTTTGTTGAGGATCGCTGACATCGTACCAATGGCCGTACGGTTTCCAGCCGGTCGCTACCACTTGGATTAGTACTCGTCCTGTCGGAGCTTCGGGCACGTGCGCAATGCCTTGCAAGTTGGTTTTAACGTTGACCTCAAACTTTTTGTCCTTCAGAAGCTTCTGATCCAGAGTTTTCAGGTAAACGCTCGCGTTCTCCACAGGTTTGCTGGCATCACCACCGGTCACTTCGATCGTTAAGCGACTAATCTGCGCCGTAGCTGGCGGTTCTTTGGCCGCGGGAGGAGTTGGCGATTGCCCATTTTGAGGCGAAGCCTGCTGCGCGACGTTCGCAGACCCTGCCAATGCCACCGAAAGCATCAGAACCAAGAGCCAGAAGTGTGCAAAAGTTTTCATAGTCCGTCCGGATTCATCGTCGCCGGAAATTTCCTCCGGGTCAAGCTGCGAACATCCTCTTCGCGGAACGATTGACTCCACCGAGTCGGGTCTTGTAACGTCGTGGAACTGCGGTCGCACCAAGACTTGTCATTGAATCCATCCCGAAAGTCTTTGAAAGGTGATGAGATGCCGAGTGGCGATGCGATGTTGGCGCGCTCGCAGATATGCAGGAGCTGGGTTCGCTCC
>DASXLU010000065.1:0-56477 GCA_036496065.1 Candidatus Acidiferrum sp. | reverse complement strand
GGTAGAAGCAGCTTGAAGCGCGTAATCACCAGGAAAAGCGCTGTTACATAGTGGCTGAAGCAGTACTCGCAGGTCAGCAGGTAAAAGAATTTGCGCTGGTACCACTTGGCGCACTGTTTGCTTCGCGCCGCGCACTGTTCGCGAAACTCGCGAAAGATTTCTTCGTGGGTGACGGTCCACGCCACCGTCGACACCGGAAGCGCCAGAATAAAAAGGCCAAACAATTGTTGCGATAAAGTGCCCACAGGAATAATTCCTCTGCACAACAGTTTCTTGTTTCTTAACGAATGGCCTTGGGCGTTGCGTAAACTGCTCGGGAGCAAACAGCATACGTGTGATGTCACCTAACCAGACAATACGGTAATGCCAGTACGAATGCTGACGAGCTACGCGCAAGTCCGGATTGACCAGTCGCCTAAAATCTAGTTTCCTCTTGAAAGCTTTAGTGAATTCGGATTTACCTGTCGTCCAGAAGGAGCATTCGCGATGCGTTTATTAAGCGCTTCCATCCGGGAAGGCGAGCCAATCCCAAAACGCTTCACCTGCGATGGCAAGGATCAGCAGCTTTAGCCGGTGTTTCGCGATGAATAATGCGCGAAGCTCACTGGCGGCGAAACGCTTTGAAGCTTTACCGCTCTCGGAACTCGCGAGGAACCCTCCTCCGCCGTCCGATGAGATTAGATACGGACATCAGCGTTGACATCGACGGGAGTAAGTATCACAGATATGTCGAGAGCATGCCTGGAGCCACCGGTGCGCGTACCGGTTTGCTTCCTCCGGAAAACACCACAGGGAAATTATGTGAAAGTGCTGCAGCGCCTGCCTGTGCGCATCCACTTAAATCAACGGCAAAACAACGACCGACTTCTGCGACCAGGAATGTCCGTCGAGCCAAAGTGCGGCCGAAGTAAAGCTCTAAAGCTCCGGGCAGTTACGGGGCTTTCCCGATCCACCAGAGCACGCGCGCCACAATCTTCCAGCGATTCTTTGCGCTCAGAGTGATGGACTCGTAGCCATCATTCTCGGGCTGAAGTATTTCGGTGTGGTCGTAACGGCGGAATCGCGACACGGTCAATCCTTTATCCTTGTGCCACGCGACCACAATTTTTCCATCCAGTGTCATGTGATCGTTCTGCGAGCTGTCGACTGCTACGATGCAGCCGTCGGGAATCAGCGGCGTCATGGACTTACCGCGGACCTGCAGGCAACTCGTAGCTGAAGGATTCGGACACCAGTCTCTTGGCGCGGCAATCATAGTCTCCAGAGGTCCTGCCAGCAGGCTTGAAGGGCTTCCGCCTTTTTCGCCGTGGGCCGCAGCGATAACCCTCAGCAGAGGGATGGCAATGAGTTGAATCTTGTCTGGGATTTTTTTCGGCCCACTCCCCGCTTGCACAATTTCCAAATCCGCAAGCAGGTTTTTCTGCAACCGCTGCCGCAATTGCGGCATAACGCGAAGCAGATTTTCGTTGTGCAGCCCGGCACGTCCCCAAAAATACCAGCACGCCGGATCGCCGGCCAAGTTCCCTAGTTCGATGTAGCCCCGATCGGTGGGCTCTTGCTCGCCACGTTCCCACCTGGAGATAGCCATGGCGGAATAGTGCAGCCTTCGTCCCAGCTCAGCCTGGTTCAAGTCAAGCTTATGCCGAAGTTCACGAATCGGCTCGGTCCATTCGGGCTCCCCGTTCCTCGATTTGCGTAAAGCCTTCGGCATTCTCTGCGCATCCAATCGTGCCGTGTGGAAGCGACAACTCAAATTGAATGTACGCCAACGTACAACCTTTGAAAAGGCCGAAAAAACCTGTAGGGATTCCTACCGTTTTAAGCTAGTCGCCTCCGTTAGGAAAGAGTAGAGTAGCAACACCCGTCTAATTGGCTCCTTCCGCGGCTGAACTTGATGCGGTCCTTGCGAATTCAGACAGCGTTTTGGTTCGCGAGGTACGTTTTGGCCACTGTAAATAAGGCGCTCCCACGCAGCAAAGACATTTTGCTTTCCTCAGGAAATTCTTCAAACTCTGGCACGCAAAACTCAATCCTCATAGGTATTCCTGCGAAGGAACGCGAAGCCGTATTGAGCAAGGCAAGTTCTCTCCACTTGCAAAAACATCTGATTCTGAACGAATCCGGTGCGCGTAGTGAGTTTGCCTACTTCGTTACCTCCGGACTGGTCTCATTTTTGACCGTCATGGCGGATGGCAAAAGCGTGGAAGTGGGATTGACCGGTAAGGAAGGATTCGTCGGCCTGCCGATCGTTTTCGGTTTCGAAACCAATCTTACTCGGATCGTCATGCAGGTGGAAGGGTCCGGACTACGTGTCACCCGAGCCGATCTCGTCGATCTCCTGCCTGGCTGTCCCAATCTAACGAAGAGTCTGCAGCGCTTTTCGCAGGTTATGGCCATGCAAGCCGCACAAATCGCCGCCTGCAACCGCTTGCACGAAGTGGATCGCAGGCTGGCCCGATGGCTGCTAATGAGCCAGGATCGTCTAGGTGGTGACGACGTGCCTCTCACGCAAGAAACCTTGGCACACATGTTGGGAACTCGACGGGCTAGCGTCACCGTTGCCGCAGGCATACTGCAGAAGGCTAGCTTGATCACCTATAGGCGCGGTGACGTGAAGATCGATAATCGCGACGGGCTCGAGACAGCCGCCTGCGAGTGCTACGAAACCATTAAACGCCAAGCTGACACCTGGAATAACGAAGCTAAAGCACGCCAAGGCTCATGAGATTTGTACGCTAGCGTACAGCGTTCTGCGTATTGTAGCTCCCTCCCCATCTATTAGCCTTCGCTTGATACCTTTTGTCCGACCCGGGCCGTTCCTCCCCGCACTAACACCGGCAACCTACCCAAGGCGTCCCCGGGGGGTTGCATGAGTGCTCAAATTCTGATCGTCGACGATAGTGTCCACCTGCGCCAAGCGATTCGCGCCTGCATCGAGCAGAACGCGGATTGGAGCATTTGTGGCGAAGCGGAGAATGGCCGAGTCGCCGTTGATATGGTCCGTAAGTTGAGCCCGGACGTAGTCATTCTGGACCTGGCCATGCCGGTCATGAACGGGCTCGAAGCAGCGCGGTACATCACGGTTATTGCGCCGCAAGCGAGGTTAGTCTTGTTTACGATGCACGCTTCGAATCAGCTACTAAAAGAGGCCAAGGCGCTGGGATTTTGCGACGTGCTCTCAAAGGCTGAAGGCGGTACGGAGCGACTGCTGGCTTGCCTGACCGCCCTCCTCAGTCCGCCCAATCTCGATTAGCGCTTGCCACTGCTATAGGCGGCCACTGTCCCTCCGAACTAAATCATTTAGTACTCACGGCCTATTCCGCAACTCACGTGCTTCCACTAGCTTAGGTCTCAATTGATGGGCCACCGGGCCATTCCAGGGTACGACTTCAACATTGAGGGCTGCTTTGAGACTGCGCACCAAGTTCATGCTGTCTCTTGCCATCGTCACCTCCTGTCTGACAGGAGTGACCCTGCTGATCGTACGCCGCTCTGGTGAAAGCCGCGTGCAGCGCGAAATCCAGGAAGAGTCGCGGAACGCCATGATGACCTTTCAGGTGCTGCAGCATCAGCACCAGGTGATGCTGATCCGCAAGGCGGACCTGCTCGCCTCGCTCGTCTCGATGCGCAACGGCGATCCCTCCGCAATCGATGATGTAAGCAACGACCCCTGGCAGACGGATGAATGCGATCTCTTGGTACTCGCTGACGCGCAGGGCAAAATCGTAGCGTTGCACTCGACAGCGGCCGCTTTTCCGACAGAAGTCGCTCAGGATTTGTTGGCACAAACTCTGCGGAATGGCAGCGGGGCGGGTTGGTGGTATAGCGGCACTCGCTTATATCAGGTAGTGCTGAAACCTTTCTACGATGGTGCGCCCGCGCAAGCGAATCGGCTTGGCACCGTCATCGTCGGCCGCGGTATCGACCCGGCGGCTAACGAGCTTCGCCATATGTCATCGAGCCAACTTGCCTTTCGTTACGGAAACGACATTGTCGCCAGCACGTTGCCGCTATTCGAAGAACGGGAATTCGCCCGGCAACTCGACCGGTCTTCATCGCAGCAAGGCGTAACACTCGACGGCGAGCGCTTCTTTGTCAGTTCGTCGGAACTCGCCGCGGGCACTCACCCAGTTAGTCTCATCGTACTGAAGTCTTACAAGGAAGCCTTGGCGTACCTGGAAAAGGAGACTCAATTGCTGGCAGAAATCGGGCTCCTTGCGGTGTTGCTTGGTGGAGCCTTGGTCTTCGTAATCTCTGACAGGTTCACGCAGCCGCTGGGCTCGCTGGTACGCGGAGTCCTGGCACTGGAGCAAGGCGACTACTCCTATCCACTCAAGGCTGAAAGCAGTGACGAGGTTGGGCGGGTGACGCGTGCGTTCAGCCGAATGCGTTCCACGTTGCAGAACAACGAATCGCAAAAACAGCAGCTTGAAGAGCAATTGCGGCAGTCACAAAAAATGGAAGCTATCGGACGCCTGGCTGGTGGCGTCGCGCATGATTTCAACAACCTGCTCACAATCATCAAGGGCCACGGCGACTTGATGCTCGATCGCTTGCAGCCCAATGATCCGGTTCGACGCAACGCCGATCAGATCGAAAAAGCCGCGGACCGTGCGGCATCTCTCACGCGACAACTGCTCGCGTTCAGCCGCATGCAAGTTCTGGAGCCAAAAATTCTGGACCTGAACGCTCTCGTCTCCGAAATGTGCAATTTGTTAAAGCGACTGGTTCGCGAGGATATCTCGTTTGCGTTCCTCGCGGGCGCTTCGCTGGGACGCGTCAAAGCCGATCCGGGCCAGATCGAACAAGTGATCATGAACCTCACGGTGAACGCGTGCGATGCGATGCCGCAAGGCGGCAAATTAATCGTAGAGACGCGCAACGTAATTGTGGACGAGGCACTGGCGAAAAGCCGCCCTCCGCTTCAGCCCGGCGAATATGTTCGCTTGATGGTGGAAGACACGGGCCACGGCATGGACAGCGCGACGAAAGCGCGAATTTTCGAACCTTTTTTCACCACCAAAGAACTTGGCAAAGGAACCGGCCTTGGACTCGCGACGGTTTACGGCGTGGTTAAACAAAGCGGCGGCTGCATCTGGGTAGATTCGGAACTCGGAGAAGGCGCCCGATTCGAAGTTTACTTGCCGGTTGTCCACGCCAAAGAAAGCCATGTAGCCGGAACAACCGGCACCGCGGCGGCTCCGCAGCGTTCCGAGCTAGTGCTGATCGTTGAAGATGAGGACGCCGTCCGCGATTTAGCCGCCGAATTCATGAAGGCAGCAGGCTACCAAGTCCTCACGGCCAGAGACGGACATGAAGCCTTGGGAATTAGCGCGGCGCGGAATTCCGCTGAACCGATTCGCATATTACTCACGGACATTGTCATGCCCAGAATGCGCGGTCCGGAACTTTCGAAATCTCTAAAGGCGCTCTTGCCCGAGTTGAAGGTTATCTACATGTCAGGCTATCTGGAGTTCAACAAGGCCACTGGGGAATTTCTCGACGGTAGTTACTTTTTGCAGAAACCCTTTTCGCGCGAGACCCTCGTATCCAAGATTGACGAAACCCTATCCGAGCATCGAAGCAAACATTCTTCAACCAAGCCGACGATCCCGAAACCATCCGGCAAAGGCGAAGTCGTCGCCTAAAGCGACTGGGCATACTCAGACTCTGTTCACCTTCAACCTTGCAAGTCCGGTAGTTAAGCCGTCATGGCCTTCACTACTTGCAGAGCCGGTGAGGATGCCTTGCGACCGCGTTTTTGTTCGCCTTTCGCACTTCTCTTTCCAGCCTGGACGTATTCATCGCGCATTTTATTGGTAACCGATAACGCCTGCTCATATCTCTGCTGGCTGATCTTTCGTAACTCGCCAAGCAGGCGCGTATTGTCTTCACGCTTCAAAACCTTAGCCGCAATCCGAACCAGTTCTTCCCAATCGTGCCATTCGCCAATGGCATCCTTACTTCTGCCCAGCGCTTCAATGAACCGGTTATGATTTTCCGCATGTTCGACGCTCTGCAATACGTCGCGAAGATCCTTAATCTTCATGCGGTATTCGTGCAGGTTGCTCGGCTGCAGGTTCGGAGGTGTGGCCAAGGCTGCCGAAAGGTTGAGGGCTGAGGCCATGGCATCGGCGTTTAGAGTTGTGTCGCTGATGGGTGCTCGGTCTTTTTTCGCGACCAGACTTTTCCACCTCGACGACATTTTCTTCAACCGCCGTCTGGTGGATGGCCCTTCCCACTTCATCCAGTCATGCAATTTCCCGGCGTGGCGGTAGCGCTTCGCTCCCAAGTATTCGAACAAAAGCACCAGGGACTGGGTATCGGATTTGAACTTTGTAGTCGCAAGGTGTGTGCTGAAAACGTCCATGTCTCGTACCTTACCGGTGAGGCGGCGAATCTGCGTGAGTTCTCGGAGCAACCGGCGCTCGCCTGCGTTGAGATCCCGTGACAAAGCTTCCAGCACCGATTCAAGCCGTCGCGTCCGCGTCCGTAGCTTGTGAATCCCGTCCGGACTCATGCGCTTCGGCGTCTTCTTTAGAATTTTCCGCAATGCGCGTACGTTTTTTTGAATGCGCTCGACGTCGGATGGCATGGTGGCACCTCCACTTATTGAATTATTGCGCGGAACCCCTAATCGAACGTAATTCTGGGCCAATCCGCGCCGCTACTCTAAGAATCTCGGCCCATCTTCCACTAAATCTGAAATTTGGACGCCTATGTCTTCACAGTAGGGCGAATCTTCGGTGTCCCAGTTACACTGCCTGCCACTTTTTCGTTCTTGCTAATGGCTTCTAGCAAAGCTCTGGTTATTTTGTCGTCTATCTCGGGCGCTCGGTGCAAATCCACGGGATAGCGTATGACCAGTTCCGCTCCGTTGTCCGAGAACTGCAGCCGCTGTTCGGGCGCCGGGGCTTTTACGGCGATGTCCATTTGGCTATCCAGTGCGCGTTGCCACTCTTGCTCTTGGCTATGTTCCTTAAAGACCGATTCGACTGCCGAGTACAAGTTTTTCTGCAGCAGCTCGTGGTCGGCGCCTTGGCCAACCGGCAATACTATTTCGTGCCAGGTGTAATGGGCTCCGGGAAGCTGCTTGAATAGCGGTGTGGTGGCCTGGAACAGGACGGAGTTCGAAAACACCACGATTCGGCCGGTGGGAAATAGTTCAACGCCGGTGGCCGCGTATTCCATCAGATAAAATCGCACTAAGCCCAAGTCGATCACGTCGCCGGTAACACCTGCGATCGTGATGCGGTCGCCCACTCGAATGCCGTATCTCCCCACTACGAAAAAGTAAGCCGCGACAGACAAGAGCACCGTTTGCAAGCCCACCGCGATACCTGCGGTCACGAAACCCGCAAAGGTGGCCAGCGAGCTGAATTCACTGACGAACCCGAGAATGATCACCAGACAGATAAAGAAGCCCATTACGAACCGGCGCATTATCAGGAACTGCCTTCTGCGACGAGGATCGTGTATGTAGCGAAAGGTAAGACGCCGCCAGGCTTCGGCCAATCCAAAAATGATTGCGATTGAGGCGAGGATCAACCCCACTCGGGTGAGCACGGTAACCAGCATCGTCCGCGACGCGCTGGTGTGCGCCCTTCTCCATTGCAAAAGGTTCGAACGGCTCTGATCCAGCACTACCGTTTCTTCGCTAAGGGGCAGCAAAGCTGCCGATAGCTGCTTGAACCTGTTTGTCAGGGCATCATATTCCCCTTTGGGGACATTACTCTGGGTGCCCAGATCCTTGCCCTGTTGTAGCGTATCCTGCAGTTGCTTTCGCAATGGTGCGCGCAGATTGTTGGCCACCTTCTGGACGTTGTCATTCTCATCCATTCTTTGCTCAATCGATCGAATGGTTTCCATTTCGCCATAAAGGGCCATCGTCTGACCAATCAAACCGGACGATGGAGCAGCCTGCGCCTTCGTGGGGCTCAGCGAAGGACCGGTTTTGCCGGCTAGTTGCGGACTAAACACTTCCGGAACGGAGCGCGCCAATTCGTTGATGCTTTTATCGAGCCCGGTTCCGCCAGAATTGCTGTCCTCTACGAATTTTTTCATTTGCTGGACCGCATCGAGGGTGGCTTTGTCTAACGTGAGTTTGCCTTCGAGCGATCGCTTTTGCTCTTCGACAGTATTCTTTCCACCTTTGGATGGTTTAGGCTTCAACGCGCTGATCTGCGATTCCTCGTCGGCAATGCGCTGCAAAATCTGCGCTTCCATCTGCGCATACTTTTGCGCGCCGCTACTGGCATTGTCGCTTGCGTCGGGTGCCGCATTGTTCGAAGGGGTGCCCGCAGCAGATTGAGCATTCAGGCTGGCCTGGGCGCGCGCCGATTGAAATGCCAGCCGAACCACTTGGCTGCCCAGACTCTCCGCATTGCTGAGATAGATCTCATCGCTTGGCTGCTGCCCCGCGGGAATTTGCGCGGTCAGATTCTTATACCAGTTGATGGCAGCATTCAGATGAGCCAGAACAGCATCCTGATTCGCCCTAATATCTTCCTGCGGCCATGTGCTGGGGACGGCGACTGCCAATGCGATCGTTGCAGCCAAGGCCGAAATCAGCGTGTATTTCTTTTTTATTTTCACTCGTTAACCTTATCGAATGGAATGGCCAAACAAGACAACTCACAGCGTCTGGATTGATTCAAGCAATGGTCTGGGCAGGACTACATTTTAACATTTGTAAAACTCTTGGCCACTTTCGCGAATACCATTCATGCCCTGAGTTTCCGCTCGAGGCTAGGGGCCAGAGCGCCCCGCCTTTAACTCCGTTAGGGCAGCGTCGGCTTGCGCGCCCAAGAGCAGACTCAGATTCGCCAAATAAATCCACAGCATCACGACAATGAAGCCTGTCAGTGTCCCATAAATGCGCGAAATATCCGGATTGTGACGTACGTACAGTTTCAGTAGTGCGCTCGCCACCAAAAAACAAAATACCGTGAGCGCCGAACCTGGCATCACCCAGCGCCACGGCGGCCGTTTGGCTGGTAGAAAATAATTCATCAGGTCCACGCTTAGCAGAATCATCGCCAGCGTCACAATCCAGCGAATCAGCTTCCACTGAGAATTAAAATAAACCGAGTATCGAAAAATGAACGAAGCCGCCAGATGGCCCGCGCTCCAAATCCCAAAACATGAAACCAGAAACATCGCTGCTACAAATGTTGCGCATATCGCGATCATGCGACGTCGCGCATAGCTGCGCGTTTCTACATCCCCGTATACCTGCGACAAAGCATCCATCAGACTCAGAAAACCGGTTGACGCGCTCCATATCGTCAGCAACACGCCAAACGACAAGTACCCGCCAAATCCCTTGGAGAGGTTCAACATAATGAGGAGCACGGTATCCTGCGCACTCGTAGGCAGATAATTGGTCAGCCAGTACCAGAAGGCATACCAATTCGATGTCCGGTGAATCCAGCCAAGCAGCGATGCGATGACCAACAAAAACGGAAAGCACGAAAGCGCAAAGTAGAACGAGACCTGCGCCGACATGTTCATGGCCAGAGCCAGGTCCCATTCGCTCCAGATCCGGCGCATGAATGCGGATAGGGTATCCCGCACGCTAGGCGATGGGTTGAACGTAGGGTCCGGGTCGTAAGTTCGAAGCACCCACCTGCTTGGCTTGTGCAACGAAAATTGCTTTTGAGCCAAGCCTTCCCCCCCAAACCATGTACGCGCTACTGCCTTAACCTTACGTCGCAACGGCTTGGGTCAGCTATCGCAAGAATGCTGTAGGTACACTAGAGGGCATTGATCGGCGGCTGGAAACCCTACCAAGATTTCGAATGGAAATGACCAATGAGCGATATCGGCTCATGCCGACCGTTTTCGAACTCGAACTGGGCGTGAGTGCCTGGGCGGCGTTTTTCCGCCGGCCCGCTGAGCAAACTGACAAATTTCGCAACGTTCGTAATGGTCCACGAGCCTGCCGAACAGCCGCTCATAATATTCACGTAGGCGCACCAGCACTTGATCTTGTTCAGTAGCGCCTGGATTGTTTTGTGTTGACTTCTCTTCTCTATCTTGCCACTCGTCCTGAGCCGATTTGCATTTGTGCAACAACGCTTCGTATTCGGCACATATCGCGGTTTGGAATGGACGCTCGCGGTCCATGAGATGGCTCCTAAACCTTCGTAAATCGCTGCAGGCCGTTCCCGCGCTACTGACGATGGCCCCCGGCCCGGCGCTTTAACGCACCCTGTTCATCAGCCAAGCGTGCTAAATGTTCTCCTCCTAACTCCTTATGCGTTCTTGCAGCAGATCAGTCTATCCAGACCTTTACCTAGCCCATTCGTACTCAGGGACGATTTCGCATTTTGACGAACTCAGCTCACAGCTCAGGAGTTTGCAGCCAACTGAGGCTTGACCTGCGCCACAAATTCACTGACTCGTCGAGCGGTTTCGTCGCGCACCAGGCGAAATGTCTCTCGTTTCTCTTCCGCCGATCCTTTGAAGCCTTCCGGGTCCGTCAAACTCCAGTGAATCAGGTTGCGAGTGAATGGCCAGATGGGAAACCGTTCGCGCGACGCGTCGCAAACAGTAACCACATAAGCAAAGTGTTCCTTCAGCGACTCTGCGACATTTTTCGCGCGCTGCGTGGAAATGTCTACTCCGACCTCGCGCATAACTTCGCCAGTCAGAGGGTCCGCTTCCGGAGACAGCACTGCGGTGCTGACTCCAATCAGTTCGTTGCCAGCAAAACGGCGCAAGAATCCTTCGGCCATCTGGCTTCTTGATGCGTCCCCCGTCGAAAAAAATAGAACTTTCGGTTTGCGCTCCATTGAATTAGTTCCCTCCTCTGAAGAATCCGGGTGGGGGAATTAATCAGCGCTATAGAGATTTATTGTGGATCGTTCACCTTCTCATAAAACTCATCCGGCTATCGCGAACTGGCGGTCGTGCATTCACGCACCGATTACAAAACGGTGCTCTGTGGAGAACAATACGGCAATCTACCGATACGACATCCAGAGACATGCATAGATACGTTCGTTCATTCGAATGGAATAAGCTCAGGAGCGGACGGCTCGCACAGGAAGCAGAACGACCAAGGTGTAAATGCCCAACGTGGTGCCAAACGGAATTTCAGAAACCGACAAGAACGCGGCGTTCTCACTTCGAACAAGCACTGGCTCAACCCTAAAGTGCAACGTAAAGGCTCAATTGGCCCGCGGAAAGTGGTTTTATCGGCCCTTTTTCGATGCTGAAAAGCGTCAAATTGTGCGATGTAAGGCTGCGGTTGGAGTGATGGATGTCACACAGTCCTGTGGCATATGACCCAGTACCCTCCGTCTGAGATCTTGTCCGTCTAACCCCTCCATCTTCTTGCAATCGCCGAATAAGCTCATTTTACTAGGGTTATTTGCTACGTCCCACAACAGCCACCCCGCGTCAACAACGGCATCTCGATTGCCTTTCCCATTGGTGTACGGCCCAGCGCACGAAAGTAGAAAGGATTCAAAGATGTCGACCACGCTAACCGCCCCGAGACCGACCATGAACAGTTTTCGCACCGCTCTCCAGCCCCGTCCGAAAGCGCACACACCCTATGGATTGCCGGTAGCCGAGAATTGCAGTACCTGCACAATCAGTGAGAATAATTACTTTTGCAAGCTATCGGAACGCGCTACGAAAGCGCTGGAACGCATCAACCACGTCACTTCCTACCCGGACGGCGCACTGATTTTCATGGAAGGGGATATGGCGCGGGGCGTCCACATCTTGTGCCAGGGTCGCGCAAAGCTGCTGACCACCAACAGCGACGGAAAGACCCTGATTGTGAAGATTGCTCAACCGGGAGAGATCCTGGGCCTGAATTCGGTGCTAGCCGGCAAGCCTTATGAGATTACTGTCGAGACGTTGCAGCCTTGCCAAATGGCCTACATCAGCCGCGAAGATTTCCTTGTCTTTATCCGCGACAATGCCGATGCATGTCTCCAGGTAGCCCAGCATCTCGGCCGCGATTGCCACTCCGCGTATGACGTGATTCGTTCCATTGGCCTGAGCAATTCGGCCACGGAAAAGCTCGCGCGTTTCCTGATGGAGTGTGCCTC
This sequence comes from Candidatus Acidiferrum sp., assembly GCA_036496065.1. Lineage (GTDB taxonomy): Bacteria > Acidobacteriota > Terriglobia > Acidiferrales > UBA7541 > Acidiferrum. The sequence continues at coordinate 44,409 of DASXLU010000065.1, read as the reverse complement.
AGGTGGTCGCGTGATGGATGGAATCCTCAAGGTTAAGCTGGCTTTGACCCACGAAGAAATTGCCCAGCGCATCGGATGCTCGCGCGAAACTGTGAGCCGTACGCTCAGCGGTTTCAAGAGGCAGCGATTGGTCGAGCTAAACGGAGCGACCCTGCTCGTCCACAACAAGGCTGCACTCGAAGACCTCGCAGCCAGTTAGGTGTCCCCCTGTACCGTTCAGTGAGCCGCTCCGCCCAGCCTGCGGCTCACTGAGTTTTTTTGTGTAGCGTGCTATCCGCCGCTTCGTTCCCCCGGCCGCCTTCATTGCCGGACATTTTCGCGGCGTGGTATAACGCATGGCATAATCTCCGAGCCATGACGGCCCTTCCCTCTATCGCGCGACCTGACGATCTTCTGGAACTGGCTCAGGCGAAGTTTGCGCCCCTTCGCGAAGCCGAAGAGAAATTATTGCGCGCAGCGCCACAAGGTGAAGTGGCATCGTGTGGCCCGAACCGCAAAGACTTCGATCCGGCCAATGATGCACGAAGAGCAAATAACTGGGGAGCCGAGCGCAGTATTCGCGCCGCGCTGATTCGCTGGCTCTGCGTGGACCGCAATGCTCGCGAATTGATTGATCCTCGAGGGATTCAGGCGCACGGTGCGAAAATTGAAGGCGAACTGGATTTGTCGTTTGTAGCTGTGCCTTTCCCCGTGTCTTTGTGCTGCTGTGGGCTGCAAGAAGAAACCAAGCTTCGTTTCCTTGAAATACCGACAATTAGTTTTTCAGGCAGCTGGGTGCGCTCCCTGCAGGCGGAATCCGCGGTGGTGAAAGGCACGCTTTCGCTGAGCAACGGATTTCGCGCCGAGGGCGAAGTCAACCTGGTTGGAACGCAAATCGGCAGCAATCTGGATTGTGGAGCGGGGACGTTCAAGAATCCTTCGGGCAAGGCACTTCGCGCTGACCGCGTGAATGTGCAAGGCAGCATATTCCTTAGGAACGGTTTTCAATCCGAAGGCGAAGTCCGACTGCTTGGTGCGCAAATCGGCGGCAATCTGGAATGCAATGTCGGCACTTTTCGAAACGCGGCCGGCAAAGCTCTCAGTGCCGATCGCATGGTCGTACATGGCAGCGTGTTTTTGCGCGACGGCTTCGTGGCGGAAGGCGAAGTACGCCTTCTCGGCTCTAAAATCGGCGGCAATTTGGAGTGCAACGCCGGACAATTCAAGAATGCGGGAGGGATATCGCTGAATGCCGACCGCATCGATACCCAGGGAAACGTTTTGCTCAGCAATGGATTCCAGTCGGAAGGCGAAGTGAATCTCCCCGGAGCGTTGATCGGCAACAATCTGGCTTGCGACGCGGCTATTTTCAAGAATGCTAGCGGCCGGGCTTTGAATGGCGACGGGATCAATGTGCGCGGGTTCGTTTATTTGCGAAGTGGCTTTGCTGCGGAAGGCGAAGTGAATTTGCTGGGCGCACAGATCGGCGACAACCTGGAGTGCGACGGCGGAACGTTTCGAAATAATGGCGGCAAAGCGCTCAATGCCGATCGCGTCACTGTGCTGGGAAATGTACTGCTGCGCAACGGATTCAGCGGGGAAGGTGAAGTTCGCTTCGTAAACGCCTTGATCAAAGGAACTCTTGTCTGGACCGGCGTCCGCGAACCCGAGCGAGTATTCCTGAATTTGCGCAGTGCCACTGCAGGCGCCATACAGGATGAAAAAACGAGTTGGCCTACACAAGGCAGACTGGATTTAGATGGCTTCGTGTACGCGCATATCGCCAGTGGGATGACCGACGCGAAAACTCGTATCGAGTGGGTCGAACTGCAGCAACCGTTTACACCGCAGCCTTACCGGCAACTCGCCAAGGTAATGAGTGATGCAGGAGTCGAACGCGGCAGTCTTCGTGTGCTGTACAGAATGGAGAGCCGGCTCTGGCAGGAAGAGCACAGTATCAGTCGCGTATTGCTAGGCTGGCCGTTGAGCCTGGTCGTGGGCTACGGCTACTATCCCCTTCGGGCGCTGCTTGGCCTGCTGATCCTCGTCTCCATCGGTTGGGGGGTCTACGCAGGCGCTGCGGCTCACAAAGCCATGACTCCTAAAGACGAAAAGGCCTACGCCTTCTTCAAGGAAAAAGGGGTCCCACCGAGTCACTACGAACCCTTTAGTCCGCTGGTTTTCTCGCTGGAAAATTCCCTTCCGCTCGTGAAATTGGGTCAGACTGATTACTGGCAGCCCAACCCGACTCCAGCCAATTCGAACGCCGCAGGAACATCACGCCTGCTTTTCGTTTTTCTGCGACTCCAGGTGCTCCTCGGCTGGATTCTTGCCACCCTGTTCATCGCCGGCATTACTGGCATCGTGCAAAAAGACTGATGTACCGCGCCCGTAAGCAGCAAAAGTCGGAATATCGTACACTTTTCCTGTAGCGCTCAATCCGAGGTAAATCCTTTATGCGATCCATGACCGCGCCCGCGGCAAAACCTTCCACGCTTGATTTCAAGAAATCGATCGTCGAAGCCTTTGCGACCAACGAAAGGGCCAATCAGCTGCTTTTGGCAAATATTGAAGATGCTGCATGGCAAGCGCCACCCCCATCGGGCAAGGGCCGCTCCATCGCGGACATCGCCGTACACATCCACCATGTTCGCCTGATGTGGCTTTCCGCTGCGGACAAAAACGCCAAGGTGGCCGCCAAGCTGGATCCCGATAAGGCGACTCCCGCGCAGGTCCAGGCGGCGCTGAAGAGCAGCGCGCTGGCGATCCAGGAACTCATTCAAAAAGGCGCGGACAGTCCGGAAGGCAAAGTTCCCAATTTCAAGCCGGACGTAGTGGGCTTCGTCGGCTACATGATCGCGCACGATTCTCACCACCGCGGACAGATTTCCATGCTTGCTCATCAGGTCGGCCATCCCCTGCCGCCGAAAATAAATTTCGGTCTGTGGGAGTGGGGCACGTTGTGGCGAGAATCCGGCTTCGGCAAATGATACAAACCTTGCGGACCTCATTGTGCACTGCTGCCGTGATTTTGCTTTTCGCAATCGCCGTAAAGCCAAGCAGCGCACAAACCGATGCAGCCAAAAAATTGGTTTGGCAGCAAGTGGCTTTCGCCATCGTCAAATTCAACGATGACGCGCCGAAATCCTGGAACATTTACCACTCCGAGAAAAAGGGAGTGCTGCTGGTACGCGTATGGAAGCGCTATCTGCTGGTCGATACAGTGGAACAGGAAGCCTACGACATCGATCCACAAAAAGTGAACGTGAAGAACGACACGGTGGAGTGGTCCTTCGCGGATTTACCCGAGAAACCCATTGAAACGCCGGAATGGAAAGAGCGCAACGTCGGCAATCTGGTGCGCGTGCGTTTCAGGTTAGGGAAAGACGGGTACTTTCTGGAATTGCAGTTGCCTCTCGGACCTACCGGACGCCCAATCTACTGATCGCGCTTCATAGTGGCACCGCCAGCCGACGGCGAAGCGTCTTGCCCGTTCAAAGAATTTGCCGCCCCAATGTGTGATGGAGTCAACCCGTGTGGCTGATCGGCTCGGTACACGCCATAGAACCACGGAATGCCTAGCGCGCCCGGCTCAACCCCAACATTGATCTTGTCGCCTTCCTGAAACCGATCGTAATCGTCGAAATCCACTGCCAGTCGCTCGTATCGCCGGCCGGAGCGCCAGGAATAAACGAACAGACGCCGAGTGCCGCGCACGATTCCCTTCATTTGATAGCGGCCCACAACCGTGGACGGATGGTAAGCAACGTTTTTTGCAGAATCGAGCCGTCCGTTCAGAAACAGCCCCGCCGAAAGGATGAATGGAATCGGTATCAGCCCCATGAAGAGATGCTTCAGCACTTCCAGGTCTTTGCGCGCTCGTGCGCGGCGATCGAGGAAAATGGCCAGGGCGAGGGCGCCGAAAAACACAATCCCGAAAAAAACCAGCATCGCATCCGCGTCGAGCGGCGGATATATCTGGCTGACGTACGGAAACAACAGGGATCCAGCGAGGAAGATGGCGGTTTGTGTGATCAGGCGGCGGCGGAAGACGTATTCGGCGGCGGCTGAGGTTAACCCGCACGCGGGACAAGGGTCCGTGGTGCGCTCCGCTCCACAATCAAGGCAGCGTCTCATCTCCATTAGTATACGGCGGCGAGGAAGATGCCGCGAGTTGCGAGAGTAAATCCTGATAATGCGCTTGCGGCTGATTTTGCGAAACCGCGATGCTCACGCCCATGCCGCGCCCAGGTTCCACGCGCTTCACCGAGCAATCGAGCCACACCGGCCGTTCCGTGGCAAGCCTGGCGCGAAAGCCAGCACCTACCCAAAGAAGATCCTCGGACTCGATAAACATGCCGTTTTCGCTGATATCTCGTGTGCGGGCGCGGAGGCGTGCGGATCCCCATTCAATCTCCAATGGGGCCTGGAAGTGGTAACGAGGCGACCGCCTGCGTTCGGCGCGACGCAAAGCCGTGTCCCGAGTCATGGACCCGACGCTCCTCATAGTGGAAGGCGCGCAAAGGTCGAGCCCGTGCAGCGTGCCTCTTGTCTGAAGATACGACGGATTGCAGCACATTGTTCAGACACCGCGAAGCCCTGTGGTGTTCCCGGCAATTTCCAGTTAGACACAAGCAGGGTACGCCAACGAACACATTCGGCTCGACATTCCGTCGACCCTACTTGCCCCTTTTCGCGATGGCTTACCGATTGAGTTCGCATTCCGTCTAAACCGGCAATCGCTGTCTTCGTATGTCCAGGGAGTCCTTCGATGAAACGAGCCCTCTGGGTTCTTCTCTTGCTAGCCGTTCGCACTCCCGCCCAAAGTACCTTTCATGCAAATCTGGCGCGAACCGGCGTGTTCGATTCGGCAGGCCCCAAAGAACTACGAGGTGTGAAGTGGACCTTCAAAACAGAAGGGCCCGTTCTTTCCTCGCCCGCCATTTCGGAAGGGGTGATTTTCTTCGGCAGTTCTGACGGCAAACTCTATGCCGTGGATCAGGAAACCGGAAAAGAAAAATGGCATTTTGGTACCGCCCAACCGATTTCCTCGTCCCCGGCAGTTGCGGACGGCTTGGTCTACTTCACGAATTATGAAGCCGCGGTGTATGCCGTGGACGCCAGCACTGGCAAGCCCAAATGGCGATTCGCCATGGAGCAGGAGCGAAGATTCCAGGCCAAAGGGCTTCACGGCACGATGCCCAACGATCAGACCATTCCGGATCCCTTCGATTTTCTCACTTCGTCGCCCGCTGTGTTCAATGGCCGGGTTTATGTTGGCTCGGGCGACGGAAATGTTTACGCGATCGATGCGCACACTGGCGTGCTGATCTGGAAATTTCCGACCGGCGACATCGTCCACGCATCGCCGACCATCGCCAACAATGTCGTCTACATCGGGAGTTGGGACAGCTATTTCTATGCCATTGACGCCGACTCTGGGCAGGAAAAATGGCGCTACAAGGCTGGAGAAGATCCCGTCATTCACAACCAGGTAGGCTTCCAGTCTTCCGCGGCTGTTGTTGAGGGCATCGTTTACGTTGGCTGCCGCGACGGCCATCTTTATGCCTTCGACGCCGCGACAGGTCGCAAGAAGTGGGACTACTCCGCCAGCCAGTCGTGGGTAAACACGACTCCGGCCGTCCGCGACGGAGTAGTGTACGCCGGCACCTGCGATAGCCACAGATTTCATGCCGTAGACGCCAGGACGGGACGTCTTCGCTACGCGTTGGATGCCAAGGGATGCATCGTCTCTTCTCCCGCTCTGGCGTCCGATCTTGCGTATTTCGGCACGTTCAACGGAGCGCTGCATGCAATTGACCTGAAGTCGGGAAAACAGTCGTGGGAATTCCGCACCGACGCCGCCCAAAAGGATGAACTCAAGGTTCTGGAGGCAGATGGCTCATTCACCCAGAACACCTTTGCTCCAACCTTTCACGACTTCGAAGACATGTACCTTGGCGTTTATCGGCAATTTTCCGTGGGCGCGATCATTTCGTCGCCCGTCGTAAACAAAGGTGTGGTCTACGTTGGCAGCACCGACGGGTCGCTCTACGCTCTGGAATAGCTAATTCCCTGCATTAGTAGCTCTCAAAAATCCGCTCCTAACCTTTACATCCTCAAAAGGCGGCGCTATGTTGCCGTGGGCCATGCGCCGCAACAAATTCTTGTGCCTGGCAAGTGTTTCACGACTTTTTCGGAGGTCCGGAATGAAAGCGTGCACCCGTTGTGCAGGCGTGCTGTTAATTGCTCTTTTGATGGGATTGGCATTACCGGCTATTTCAAATGCACAGGTTTCTGCGGGCTTGCTGGCACCCACTCCTCCTATGGGCTGGAATAGCTGGAATAAATTCGCCTGCCAGGTGAGTGAAGACCTGATCAAGTCTGTAGCCGACGCCATCGCCACCAACGGCATGAAAGAAGCCGGCTACCAATACGTGGTGATTGACGATTGCTGGCAGGTGAAGCGCGACGAAAACGGAAATATTGTCGCCGACCCGGAACGCTTCCCTTCCGGAATCAAAGCGCTCGCGGATTATGTTCATTCGAAAGGCTTGAAGTTCGGGCTGTATTCCGACGCGGGAGAAAAAACGTGTGGCGGCCGGCCTGCCAGCCAGGGTCATGAATTTCAGGACGCGCTGCAATATGCACGCTGGGGCGCGGATTATCTTAAGTACGACTGGTGCAACACCGGCTCGCGCAATGCCGAAGAAGCATATTCGACGATTCGGAAAGCGCTCGATGCTACGGGGCGACCTATCGTGCTTAGCATCTGCGAATGGGGCACCGCGAAGCCCTGGCTTTGGGGCAAAGAGGTCGGCGGCAACCTATGGCGCACCACAGGCGATATCCAAGATCGGTGGGGCGGCGGAAAACAAAAGTGGCCGGACGGAAGTTGCTGCAATAATGGCGTGGTCGACATCGTGGACCAGGAAGCCGACCTGTATTCTTATGCCGGGCCGGGCCACTGGAATGATCCCGACATGCTGGAAGTTGGCAATGGCGGCATGACCATTCCCGAATCGCGCGCACACTTCAGCCTCTGGGCGCTGCTTGCCGCTCCGTTAATTGCGGGCAACGACGTGCGCTCGATGGATCCGCAAATTCACGACATTCTCACCAATAAAGAAGTGATTGCGGTCAATCAGGACGCACTGGGACAACAAGGCCGGCGCGTGCGCAAACAGGGCGATCTGGAAGTGTGGTCGAAGACGCTCAGCGACGGCAGTCGCGCGGTTATCCTGCTGAATCGCAGCGCCGCTCTGGCCGACATTCAATTTTCCTGGGTCGATATCGGCTACCCCGAGCATCTAACGGCCAACGTGAGAGACCTCTGGCTGCACAAGGACCTGGGTAAATCTTCGGGTAACTTCTCGGCCAAGGTCGATTCGCACAGCGTTGTGATGGTGAAGATTCAACCCTGATGTGTCCGGGGCAGGCCGAACCAATGCATGACTCAGAACTGTTCGCTCGGCCCAAGTGCAACTCGAGATGACAGACGCGTCACAATCGCAAGCGAAAGCCACCGATTATCTGGCGGTCGAGCGCACCTTCCTGGCGTGGATTCGCACTGGTGTGGCGCTGATGGGGCTGGGATTTGTGTTGGCGCGATTCGGCCTATTCCTCCAGGAATTCAACATCAATCAGCCTGACGTGAAGCTCGCGCACTACGGCCTTTCGCTTTGGTTCGGCACTTCGCTAATTTTTCTCGGCGTATTCGCTGCGGTTTTTTCGCTGATCCGTTACCTGCGACTCATGAGCCAGCTCAAGAAGGGACAGGACTCGTTCAGCAAGCCTTCGACACTAGGCATCGTGGTCGCCGTCTTGCTGGCCGCTCTTGGACTGGCGATGAGTCTTTATTTGGTCCTCACACGCCCCACCAGCCAGCCAAACAATTCGAAAAGTCAGGAGAATAGCATGTCCACAACTCCAGAGAATGGCATCGTCCGCTTGCCGAGTTCCCACTCCGTTCCAGAAACGGTGGCGCAGCTGCAAGAAATTCTTCGAAACAAAGGTGTGAAGGTCTTCACTATCGTGGATCACAGCGGCGAAGCCGAAAAGGCAGGACTGAAGATGCCGGATACCAAGCTATTGATCTTTGGCAATCCGAAAGGCGGCACTCCGCTCATGCTGGCTGCGCCCAGCGTCGCGCTCGACCTGCCGCTGAAAATTCTAGTGGCCGAAGACACCACCGGGAAAACCTGGATTTCCTACAATGCTCCTGCGTATTTGCAAACCCGGCACAACCTGCCGGCCGACTTGGTGCCAAACATCGCCGTAATAGATGCGCTAGCCGCGAACGCCGCAAAATAGCTGGCAAGTGGGGTGTTGCTGCACTACGAACGGCCCGAGCAAATCAGCCACTCTCCGGAGTCTGTCATCCTGAGGACGCGTAGTTGGCGCCCGAAGGACCTCAACGCAATCGGCACCCAGACCATCACAATTTGGTGCAGATGCGCCGTCCCGCGCGGCCACCCTCTACTCAAGTCTCGAACGCCGCCGGATACCGCTCCGTTGCTGCCATGCACAGCTCAATCTCCTCCACCGACTGTATTCCGCCACGCGCACCAACCGCAGCGCAATTCAACGCTGCAGCCGCACACGCAAATTCAAGCTGCCTCTGCAGCGGCCAGCCTCGCAGGAATCCATAGATGAATCCGGCATGAAACGTATCGCCAGCGCCCGTTGTATCGACAGCCTTCACGCGATACGCCGGAGCATAATGGAATCGCTGACCATCCGAGGCGAGCACACCATCCTGCCCCAAAGTTGCGGCCGCCAGCCGGCAGGAGTAGCGTCGCGCCACTTCCGGCAATGATTTCTGGAGATCGTTGTCGCCGATTAGGCGAGCAGGAATGTCCCTGCTGGTGATCAAGAAATCGATATGCGGCAATAATTCTTCAAAGCCAGGATACAAATCGTCCAGATCCGCGACCACCGGAACGTGCGCCTCGCCCGCCCAGCGCGCAGCCTGCACCGCCGCGGCCGTGTCGTGTCCATCTACATGGAGCATCCGCGCCTGCGTGATCCACGAGCGCTCGAGTTCTTCGGGCCGAAGCGTGAGCCGGCTATCGCGCTTCCAAAGCACCGTGCGCTCTCCCGTCGAATCCACCAGGATGAACGCCTGCTGACTATTGCAACCGGCTGCAGTGAAGAGATGAGTCTCGACGCCGCAACGCGCAAATTCGGCGCGATGCAATTCCGCCGCACTATCGTCGCCCAATTTTCCGACGTAACGTGTGCGCAGTCCCCATTGCTGGCATGCGACGATCGCCGAAGCCGTCTGCCCGCCCAGCATGGCGTTTGCAGAATGAATTTCGACCTTAGAGCCGCGCTCGGGAAAATGTTCGACGGGAATCAGCGTGTCGGTAGCATTCAGCCCGACGCCGACCACATCCACCATGGGAGTATTTGTCATCGTGTGTAGTGCGTGTCGCTCGCGTTGGGATTGACGCAATTCACTCAGCGTCACGCCTTTTCACTGAAAGCGCGTCGTTCGCCACAACCGCAGCCCAGTAATTCCGAGCAGCACCAAAACCGCTGCTGTCAAAGCCAATGCAGGAGCCCGGTGAAAGGAAAACTCCGGCACTCGCGCGATGCTGGCAAAACCCAGAAGTATTGCCGTGGCGCCTGCGACAAGAATCCAGTCGGAAGCGCTCCGGCGTGGCGCAGCTTCGCTTGCGGCTTGGCGTCCATCCATGCGCGCTTGCACATAATCCGACGATACGCCGTAACGCTCGCCCTCGCGCTGCGCGGCTTCTTTCCACCGCGACCGCTCGTCGCGATTGGCGGAAGACAACGCGATCGCCCCCGCACCCAGCGCCATCAGCAGCGACCCGCCGATGACCTGCCAGTACGTGATGTTCGCCCTTCCTTGCAATTCGCCAAACACCAGAATTCCCCACAGCAGTCCCCACAATTGATTCGTGTTCGAAAGCGGGATGCCGCGGCTGATGCCAATGTATTTTGCAGCATATTGTTGGAATAGATCGCCAATCACCCAGATGAAGCCGCCTAGCATCAGCCAGAAAAGCACACCCCGCGCGTTGAAGAGTTGTTGCCTAAGCGGCCCGAAACCGGTGTAGCCGATCGCAAGAATCGCCATCATCCCAAGTTCGCCGAAAGTGAAAAATGTGATGAACGACAGGGGATTCATTCCCGTCAAATATGCCTTGCGATACGGAATGTACATGGTGCCCCAAAGCGCGCCGGCACCCAATGCGGCCCAAACTCCGTTCATCGAGTGCGCGTTCGAGGATTGCGAAGTCGTCGCGGCCGCGAGAATGGCCGCGCCGATACACATCGCCAAGGCTCCGCCGAGTACGCCTGACCACCGTCGCCAACCGGCCTGCCGCAATTCGTTGAAGAAAAGGAAGCCCCAGAAAATTCCCAGCAAGCTGTTCGAATTCCAGAGAGGAAAAGCGATGCTTAGCCCGATTTCGCGAATCGCGAAAATCGTGAGCGTATTGGCTGTCGCCCACATGCAGCCCGCCAGCACCGCCCACACGATCAGATGTGGAGCCCGCTGGACGTCCGCGCGCACCGACGAAGTGCCCAAAATAAGTGCGGGCAAACTCCATCGTGCCAGAAACACGCCAACCACCATCACCAGCGAAATCACTACGGGAGAAATTCCTATGGTCACCAACTTGGTGGGCGCTTCCGCTGCGCCAAGCCAGGCACCCGCCGTGAAACCGCTGAGTATGCCGAGAATTTGCAGGCTACGGGCGCGGGCAATGCCGGGACTCTGCGAAGCGTCGCTGTCAGGTGATGTGGACCGCATGTCCCTCCGGAAAACTCAGCTCACCAAACGCAGCAGCAGCAGTCCACCGATCAACACCGCTACGGGAACCCAGAAGTGAACATCTGTGAGGACGTTGGCCGCGAGAGACTTCGCGCCGCTTTTTGTTTGCTCCGCTACCATGAAGCTCCCGGGAATACCCAAACGCCGGGCATTATACCCCGTCACCAACTTGAGCAAAGCATAGCAAGGCACATGAATTGTGCCATGAGAAACTCGGCGAACCGATTGGCGTGAGAAACCGTATCGCGCAGATAAATGGAGAAATTATTGCGCCGGCGTTGGCTTGGTTTTATCCACCACCACTTGCCCGCCCTTCATCACCCATTTCACATTGTTGATGGTCACATTAATGTCGGCCAAAGGATCGCCATCCACCGCAACCAAATCCGCGAAGTAGCCAGCAGCAACAGCTCCCAACTGCTTTTCCTTGCCGAGGAGCGCAGCCGCGTTTACCGTGGCGGTCTGTAGCGCTTGCTCCGGGGTCATCCCGGCCTTCACGAACCATCCCAGCTCGCGGGTATTTTCTCCAAACATCGAATAAATGGCGTCCGAGCCCATGGCGATTTTTACTCCGGCGTGAAATGCGCGACGCGCCGTCTCCAGATTTCGCGCAATGAACGCCTGGGATCGGTCCTTGAATCCCGGTGCGTAGCCAATCTTGTCGCCATTGTCGATGTAATAGCGATTGTGATCGATGGTGGGCACGTAATATGTGCCGCGCTTGACCATCTCCTGAATCGTCGCGTCATCCATGTCCGTGGCGTGTTCCAACGAGTCGGTGCCCGCACGCACCGCATCGCGCGCGCCGTCGGGCCCGTAAGAATGAATCGCGATTTTCTTGCCGAATTGATGTGCGGTGTCCACGGCCGCCTTCATTTCTTCGAAGTTGTAAGTCTCGAATCCACTTGTGTCGTCGTCTGTGCCTGTGGATCCAAACATTTTGATCAGGTCCGCGCCAGCCGCAATCTGCTGCCGCACCACCCGCAGAACTTCTGGAACTCCATCGGCAACTCCGCAGGCGGGAGGATTCAATCCCGGCTTATACGGCGCTGTCGTGATCATGAGACCGCAACCAACCACGAACATGCGCGGTCCAATCATTTCGCCGCGATTGATCAGATCGCGCATGGCGATATCCATGTACTGGTCCGAGCCCAGATCGCGCACCGTCGTCACGCCCGCCTCCAGCGTGCGCATCGCTCCCTTGCGCGCCAGGAACACTTCCACCGCAGGCGAGTTCGCCGTCAATTGTCTAAGCATGGGTTGGCCGGGAGTCTCGTCGGTGTACTGCGTCATATGCGTGTGGACATCAATCAGTCCCGGCAGACCGGTGTAGCGCGACAAGTCAATCACCTCGACACCAGCGGGTATCGCCGACGCGTCCGAAGTTACTGTTCGAATCTTGTCGTCTTCTACGATCACGATTGCGCCAGTCCACACTTTGCCGTGACCGTCCCACAATTTTCCGAAACGCATGGCTTTCACCACGTGAGCCGGGGCCTTCGTTTGCGCAAAGCTGACGGCGGCGAATGCCACCAGGATCCCGATAAGTGCAATAAGTGCAATCGCTGCTGTCAGTGGAAAATGACGGTACGAATGGCGACTACCTGCGTGCGTTGACGGTTTCATGGGCTACCTTTGTTCCGTTTCAGAGGATCAAGATCGTAGACGGCGCATTATATAGGACTAACGCAGTGGTGTGCTCGCTTCGCGGGTATCCTCAAGAAGAATTCTTCACTGCAGCAAAAAGTTTGACAATTTCCATCAATGGCTCTTGCGTCGCGTTTTCCTCCATGTTAGCCTGAGCGAATAAAAGGCGAAATACTGGAGCTTTTTGACATGTCCGACTCGCTCGCCGTGCGTCCCGCGACCTCTTCTTCCCCGCACCACGCGGCCGCTTCCTCGTCGCTCACTCGCGTCACTCAAGTGCTCGACGGCTTCGTCGAACGCGACCGCTCGGGTGAGATGCTAACCGCGGTCCGTCACTACCCTGCCCGCACTGCGCAATGGGCGGAATTCCCCGAATGGATGCATCCAGACCTGCGTGGCGCCTATCAAGCCAAGGGAATTCGCCAGTTATATACCCACCAGGCTGCGGCCGCCGAAGCCGTACACGCCGGCAAGAACGTCGTGATCGTGACGCCAACCGCATCGGGCAAAACGCTGTGCTACAACCTGCCGGTCCTCGACGCAATTCTGAAGGACACCGATACGCGCGCGCTTTACCTCTTCCCCACTAAAGCGCTGGCGCAAGATCAACTCACGGAGTTGCACGATTTGAACCAGCGGCTGGACAATCGCTTCGGCGTTTTCACCTATGATGGCGACACTCCCAGCGACGCGCGCAAGGCAATCCGTGAAAAGAGCCACATCGCGCTCACCAATCCAGACATGCTGCACACGGGCATCCTGCCGCATCATACGCGCTGGACTCGCCTGTTCGAAAATTTGCGCTACATCGTGATTGACGAACTGCACACGTACCGCGGCGTGTTTGGCAGCCATTTGTGCAATGTGCTGCGCAGGCTGCGCCGTATTGCGAGATTTTATGGACGCGAGCCGCAGTTCATTTGCTGTTCGGCAACCATTGCCAATCCCGGAGAATTGGCCTCGCGCCTGATCGAAGACAGCGTCGAAGTTCAGGCGGAAAATGGCGCTCCAGCCGCTGAGAAAACCTTGGTGTTCTACAATCCGCCGGTGGTCAACCGCGCTTTGGGCATTCGCCGCAGTTACATCAACGAAGCGTCTCGAGTGGCGCAGGAATTCCTGAAGCACGATCTGCAAACCATCGTCTTCGCAAATTCACGCCTGCACACGGAGATCATTCTTACCTATTTGCAGCAGGCGAATCCGCGGTTGCCCGGAAAGCCTGAGGCCATTCGCGGCTATCGCGGCGGCTATCTTCCCAACGAAAGGCGTGAAATCGAGCGCGGCTTGCGCGATGGCCGGATTCGCGGTGTGGTGTCCACCTCTGCGCTGGAACTCGGCATCGACGTCGGTTCGCTCGATACCGTGGTGATGGCGGGTTATCCGGGAACCATTGCGGCTACCTGGCAGCGTGCCGGGCGAGCGGGACGGCGCAGCGGAAGTTCTTGTGCGGTGATGGTCGCATCGTCGGCCCCGCTCGACCAGTACATCGTGCGGCATCCCGATTATTTCTTTGGAAACACGCCGGAACATGCCTTCATCCAGCCAGACAACCTCGAAATTCTGGTCAATCATCTGAAGTGTGCGGCGTTCGAACTTCCGATCGGTCCCGGCGAAAAATATGGCGAAGTCGATTTGCGGGACCTTTGTGCTCGCCTAGCCGACGCCGGCTATGTGCATCTGGCGGGCGAAAATTATCACTGGACTCAGCAAGCTTACCCAGCGGACACGATCAGTCTGCGCGCGGTCACCAGCGATAATTTTGTAATTATCGACATTACCGGCGAGCCGCGCGCGATCGGCGAAATCGATTTCCCTAGTGCGCTGGTTTTCGTGCATGAGAAAGCGATTTACATCCACGGCGGCCAGCAATATCACGTGGAGCATCTGGACTTCAAAGAACGCAAAGCTTACGTGAAGCAAGTAAACGTGGACTACTACACCGACGCGGTCCGCTACACACAGGTGCGTGTACTCGAGGTCGCCGCCACTGCCCCATCCAGCGACGAGAATGCGCAAATCCCCGCAACACGTTCGCACGGCGACGTGCTGGTGCGTTCGCAAGTGGTCGGATTCAAGAAGATCAAATTTTTCACCAACGAAAACGTGGGCTCGGGAAAGCTCGAGCTTCCGGAAAACGAAATGCATACCACGTCGTACTGGTTGACGCTGGAGCGCCAGATGATCGAATCGCTGCCCTACTCCGTCAGCGAACGACAATCCGGGATGTTTGGCTTGCTGCACGCCATGGAGTCCGTCGCCACGCTTTTATTGATGTGCGATGGACGCGATTTGGGGACGGCCGTCGGCGAGCGTCCTCCAAGTCCCGGCGCGGAAGGCGACGAGTATGCGCCCGTCAGAATGGAAGATGTTGTGGGGACGCAGGCGAAGGAATTCTTCGAGCCCAACTTATATTTGTACGACGCGTATCCCGGCGGCATCGGGTTTTCCGAGCCGCTATTCCGGGTCCACGAATTGCTGATACGCAAAACCAGAGAACTCATTCTGGCGTGTCCGTGTGAACAAGGATGCCCGTCGTGCGTTGGTCCGGCGGGAGATTTGGCGCCTCGAGCGAAAGAGGCGGCACTGGCAATCCTCGATCGGCTGTGCGCCTGATGGAACGCGAGCGATGAGCCTACTGGCTGACAAATTCTCCAGATTATCGGCGCTCAAACCTGCGCGTGGCGTTTCGTCGAAGCCTGCCGATTTGCGTGCGCCCGATGAGGTAGATCCGCTGGGCCGCTTACTTGGTGCCGCCATCGCGCGGAATCATTATGGCGAACACCTTTCCATTCGAAACTGGTTCGCCACTCCAGAATTCAGTGATCCTTCCCCCATAGCACTGGAACTGCTTTCGCGAACTCGGGACGAATCCCTTTCCCGCCGCACGCGCACGGCTTTGCACAATCCGGATAAGTGGCTCTTTCTGGACACCGAGACAACTGGTCTCGCCGGAGGAACCGGCACTTATGCATTCCTGATTGGCCTCGCCTGGTGGGAAGCCGGCGGCCTGCAAATAGAGCAATTATTTCTCCGCGATTTTTCCGAGGAACACTCGATTCTGCATGAATTGGCCGCACGCCTTGCGGAACGGCCCGTCCTCGTCACCTTCAATGGCAAGACCTTTGACTGGCCGCTGCTGGAAAATCGCTTCACCATGACCCGTACTATCAAAGTGCCGCAACTTGCCGCCCACCTCGACCTGCTGCATCCCGCGCGTGCGCTTTGGAGGCTGCGCCTCGGCTCCGTCCGGCTGGTCGAACTCGAACGCCACGTCATCGATGCGCAGAGGCTCGGTTGGCATCGTGGTGATGACGTTTCGTCCGCCTTAATCCCGCAATTTTATTTCGATTATTTGCGCGGAGGCCGCGCCGATCCGCTGGCGGGCGTAGTCAAACACAATCAGATGGACCTGCGCGGACTAGCGGCGCTTTACGGAAAAATTAATACGTTGTTGGATGAGCGCGAAGCCGGATTCGAAGACATGGACTCGCTGGACCTGTTCGGCCTTTCGAAATTCCTGCATCGCCGCGGCGAACGCGACCGCGCACATTCTACTTGTGCCAAGGCGCTGGACACCGGCTTGCCCGCCGAATTTCGCTCTCAAGCGACTCGTGACCTGGCATATATGGCCAGACGGCGCGGTGACCGGGAAAAATCCGCCGCGCTCTGGCTCGAACTGGTAAGCGATCCGCAGGACGGCGTCACCGCATGCGAGCAACTGGCGATTCACTACGAGCGGCACAAGCGTGATTTTGCGCGTGCGCTGGAATATGCAAACCTCGCGCTCGCCAAATTAGCCCGCGTGCAGAAACTCTCACGCGATCCCTACGCCTCTACACGTGTCGCTCGCGCGCAGGAGAAATTCCGGCAACGAATCAAACGCCTGGAAATGCGCCGCGGAATTGCAGAGGATTGCCCCCTGCTAACGTCCACAGCGCGTACCGGCTAGTCAAAGGTATTGCGGATTATTTTGCGAACAGCAATTGTGTACTGGTAACATCCGGCCCGCCGGGCTTTCTCGGCTCTTCTGGTATGGCTTCCCACCCAAGGTGCTTGTTCCACTGAAGAAACTGGCTGCGGTCGCCGCCCTCCAGCGTGATGCATTGCGTTTCAAAGCAACGCAGAAACACATTTTTATCCGCCGTGCTAAACGTAAAAAAGTCGGGTCGCCTGAACAAATGCGAGTGCTCCGGATACTTTTTTTCCAGCAGTTCCGAATATTGCCCAAAGAAATGTGCCGCGGCATCGACGCTGGAAAATCGAACACGTGTAAACAGCATCAAGCGCTTTGTATCTTTCTGTTCGAATGTCGTGTAACTGTCCCCATCCCAAGAGAGCGCCGATCCCTTGGCCCGCTCCTCGTCTAGAAACTGTTTTAGCGCTTCCTTCACGCCGAACTCTCCGAGAGAATTTTCTTCCAGCTTCGCCCAGGAGGTGTCCGGCACGCTGGGCCCCAGATCCGTCTTCAGCGGCGCGGGCACTTTCGCCGCGCGATAAATTTCGGGATGCATGATCTGCTGCGTGTCTGCTGGGGGCCGCGCAAAAACCGCATTAAAGCCAGCCCAACCGTTCGTGCGCAATACAGTCATAGAAAATGACAAGCCGGCAAAATACGGGAACATCAACGAATCCTTGATAAATGGCGGCGCCTTCTTGAGCATCGGCGTATCGCTCAAGTCTCCAACGAAAACGGAAGGGTCTATGTCTGGCAGGTCCTTGAGCTTCAGCCCTTTGTCTTTGAGCATGTACTCGAGCATGCCGGCCATGGCGCTGCCTTCCAGCACCGCTTCGCGCGCCAACTCGGCGTCATCATTGGGTCGAGCCGCTTTCACCCAAGGCTCGATCTGAAAATATTGATCTTGCAGTGCGTGCGTCAGTTCGTGCGACATCACCATGCGCTGGTCCGCCGGACTGATCCAATCGGCAATATAAAATTCGTGCAGTTTCGGATCGTAGAGGCCCGCGATCTGCTCCGTGAGCAAATCCACCAGGAATGCGTCGAAATCAAATCCTTTGGGAACCAGCCCGAAAGCCTCGGCAGTGCGCGCGGAAGCGTAGCGTTCCTTGGCATCCTTGTCGTCGTCCATTTGATGGATAACGTACGCGCGAATTTCTTCCCGGGAGCGAATCGTTTTCTTCAGCGGCGTCTTCAGTTTCCAGCCGGTGATTTCGCTCATGTCTTGAAGCACTTCATCGGCCGTAGCGGCAAACTCCGCGGCGTTACTGGCTTTCGAATTGTCTGCGGGAGCAGTCGCAGCCGGCTGAGCATTCGCAGGGCGTACCAACGCGGCGGTCAACGCCAATAAGAAGACAAGACAATATTTCCGCCAGAAGGACAGTGTAGTGCTGTTCATAGTATGGTTCAGCAGGATAGCAGATTGTCGTTGGGCACTCTCGTAGGATGCCTGAGCGCAATAATAGGGTTACGCGCAGACTCTTACCGCTATCCGATATCAAATATCAGATATCAGGAATCTGTCACCGCCAGCCATGATCGTGAATCTCGCCTATCGGCTATGCAGGGATTCAGTCTCTAGCAGGTTTTCATGCGCGCTGTTTCGAAACAAGACGAGAAGCAGCCTCGTTGTTCGATTCGAAACCTCTCCCGTCTGCCCATAAGTGCAGGCTCTTTAGGTTATCTGAATCTGTTATCCGATATCCGACTTCTGATATCCGTCACCTGCTATCGCCAAACCTGCGCCATCTGCCATCGACTTTCCAACGTTTTTCCACAACCATATCTTGTTCCGCATTCGTAACAACTTGGTAATTTGTTATAGTTAGATATCCGATGGGCCGGGCGGCGCTGAAGGGAACGTGCATGTATCCACCAGGTCTTCGACTACGTCGCGCGCGGGAAAAATTAGGACTCACCTACCGGGATGTCGAGCGAGCCAGCTACGAGATCGCCGCGCGAAGAGGCCGTCCAGAATTCATACTGCACATCAGCCGCCTGGCAGACATTGAAAATCGCAATGTCGTTCCAAGCCTGCACAAACTTTATTCGATGGCGGCAATCTATCATCTGCATCCCATGCAGATCACAACTTGGTATGAAGTGCCTTTCGAGTGCAGCTTTCAAGACGCTGCAGGGTTGCCTCCTCCCCTGACCTGCCTGGGCGCGCCAGAGGCTGTGTCAAATGGCGGCCTTGATTCAATAGCAACTTCGTTCGAATCCGAGGAGACCGATCTGCTGCCCGACCTTCCCGGCGCTGGCGGCCAATTTCCCGGGTTGCAAAGATTCGCTAAAGGCCGCTACCGCTACGGTTACATCGGCCTCGAGGACCGGCGAATGGGCCCCATCCTGCGTCCCGGAAGTATCGTTCTGGTGGACACTTCCCAGCGGCGCATCGAAGACGCCGAATGGAATAGTGAATACGACCGCCCCCTCTATTTTGTCGAACTACGCGGCGGCTATCGTTGTGGTTGGTTCCAGAAAGATCGGTCGCGGCTGATTATGCAACCGCATACACTTTCGCGATGTTCCCCGGAAGCTTGGCGGACACCGGAAGAAGCGGAAGTGGCGGGACAGGTTGTGGGAGTGGTGAGCTACCTTACCGAGCCTTGGACCTGTTCTCCTGCAGTAGAGCGCACAGAGCGCTTTGATTAGAACAATATAATTCTCGCAGATAGTCGGGCGATTGCTGCGGAATCCAACTCTCGGTCAAACTCTGACACGCCTCTGCTTCCACCTTTTCTTGTCCCGCCATCGCCTCGAAATAACGTCGTAAGTCCTGCTCCAGGGTTGCCAATGGCGATTCCAACAATTTCTCGAATATCTCCTCATGACACCGTTCGAGCGCTTCGCTGACGCGATCCGCCGGATACTGCAGGCTGAGGCTTTTGTGCGTATAAATCCCGGTCCCGGGATCGCGCATGCTCGCCAAGTATGCCAGTCGTTCGTAAAGCCCTTTCATGGGCTCCAGATGCAGCGCCGTCAAGTCATAGAGAATCTGCCGGTGTATTTTTAGCTGATTCAGCATCGGGCTGGTTTGTGACGCTTTCCGTTCCGTAGCCGGAACTTTTTCCGCCGTTTCGCGGCAGGACCGATTTTGTCTGGCACTTTCCAATGCAAGGAGAGTGCCTTATGAAAAAACGATTACTAACGATTTGTTTCGCGTTTCCAGCAAGTCTAATCCTACTTTCGGGTTCCGCGTCGGTCAATTCTTCCTCAGCTCGTCCCGCTGTGAAGAGCGGCGTTCTACAAGCAGACGGTGTTCCGCTTCCTCCACCCCCGCCGCACAAACCAGGAACGGTGCTGGCTGCGGATGGCGTCCCGTTGCCTCCGCCAACTCCGAAACCGAAGCCCACACAGATTCTCATCGCGGATGGCGTGCCGCTGCCTCCTCCCACACCGAGGCCGAAACCTGTAACAGCAGTTCCCGGGTCGAAACTGTCGGTCTGAGAGCTTTCTCATTCTACTAATGCTCTGAAGAGTACCTTATTCCGAAGGTTTATTTACTGCCCAGTTATGTTATGGTAGGCTAGCTGTCAAATGGCCGATCCTCAACAGCTCACCAACTTTGCTTGGGCTTTTACCTCGTTGACGGAACTGGTTTTAGTGTTCTATCTGGTAAATAGAGGATTGTACCGCTCGCATCCAGCCTTTCTCTTTTACATCCTGGCGGCAATTTTTCAGAGTTTGGCGGTAGCTTTTGTCTACCACGCCTGGGGTTTCAGAGGATCAACGGTCTGGTGGATTGCCTGGGGTAGCCAATTGCTCCTAACGGGAGCCCGCTGGCTCGCCAGTTTCGAAATTGCACGCAGAATGCTCTCTGGTTTCACTGGAATCTGGGGACTGGCAAAGCGGGTCCTGCTCGTCGCCAGTGCGATAGTACTGGTGTACTCTCTGACCTTTTTCCAGGGAAATTTGCAGTACAAGGTCATGGATATGGAGCGAGGCCTCAAACTGGCAATCGCTTCCTTCATCGTGCTGCTTTTCCTCTTTGCCCGCTATTACCGCGTGCCCGTCTTCCCGCTGGAACGCATACTGGCCATCGGCTTTTTCCTTTACTCTTGCTTTTCCGTAGTTAATTTCACGCTTTTTGAGCCTTTGCTCGAAAAGTACTCCAACTTGTGGAATTTTCTCGACATCCTGTTCTTTTTGGCAACCTTGGTGATCTGGATCTATGCCGTACGTATTTTTCCTGTGGAACGGCTGGCGACAAGCGCTGTTCAGCTTTCGCCGGAGTATTATGGAACGTTGTCAGGACAAATCAATCTGCGCCTCCGTGTGCTCAACGATCGCTTAGCTCATCTTCTCCGATCGGAGGATCCCCACCCGTGACTGTTACTTTTTTGTTGTTTCTGCTGGCTGCCCTGATTTTAATTTCACTTTTGATCTGGGCAGCGCGTCCTCAGATTCAAGAAACACGATCTGCGGATGAAGTCTTGCAAGCTCTCGCAGAGGATCGCCACTATCACCATCTTCCGCAAATTCTGCAATCGCTGCGGCCCGAGGATATTGAGTTCCTGAAAAGGTGTGGCCAACCGCGTTTGGTCAGGCGCATTCGAAACGATCGCAAGCGCATCGCGCTCCGATATCTTGCCGAATTCCACAAAGATTTCGGATTGCTTCTCGAAGCCGCAGGTGTGCTGGCCATGATGGCTCCTGACCTGGCCGCCATGCGAGAGTGGGAGCGCCTTAAATTGAGCATGGGTTTTGCGATTCACTGCCAGTATTTGAGTTGGCGATTGCGTTTAGGACTGGCGCCGTGGCAGGCATTCAGCAAACTATCCGAAATGGCCAGCGCTATGACTTTACAGTTGGAAACCGTTACCACAAGGATGGCGGAACGTTCCGCTATCGCTTCGGAACTTCACTCTTACTCAGAGTAAGGTTGCGGCGACGCGCTGTAGATTCGCTTCAACTGCCGCAAGCAAGTCCTTAGCCTGAAAGGGCTTTTGCAGAATCTGGTCATTGGCAGGCAGCAGCCACTGGCTGTTCTCGCCTTGGGGCGCCACGGAACTCATCCACAAAATTCGCGAGCCAAGCCCGAGGGACTGCGAATTTCCATTTACGTCCGAAGACTCCGCTGTCGACGCCAACTGCCAGTCTGCCAGCACCAAATCAAATTCTTGAGCTGCAAATAATTTGCGGGCTGCGGCCAGCGACTTGGATGTCTTGACGCGGTAGTGACTACCACGCAGCAATCCCGCTACAGTCTCCAGCACGGAATCATTAGGATCAACGACCAGGATGCGCGCGCCACCCGAAAATTGCGTTTTCGAAGCTTCCGCCGGACGCGAACCGCCCGCTTTACTATGCAGTGGCAGCTCGATGCGAAACGTCGCGCCCTTCGGATTTTCATTCCGAATTTGAATCGTACCGCCATGCTCGCTGATAATTCCGTAGCAGATGCTGAGTCCGAGTCCGGTCCCCTTGCCAACCGGCTTTGTCGTGTAGAACGGATCGAATACCCTCGTGGCATCCTTCACGCCAGGTCCGCTGTCGCTGAATTCAATGAAGACATTGTTGCCCGCGGCGCCGCTGCGTACCGTCAGATCGCCCTCTCTTTCCGTTTCCAGGATCGCATCGACTGCATTGTTAATCAAATTCAAGAATACCTGCTGCAGTTGATGAGGATCGGCTGATGTCAGAGGCAGGTCGCTGGCCAGTTCCAGATGAACCCGAATTTGGCTCATACGCAAGTCGTAGTCGCGCAGCGCCAGGGTATCTTCCACGATGGTGTTAAGCCGAACGGGCACACGCTCGGGTTTGTGCTGGCGCGCAAAGCTCAATAAGTTTTGCACGATGCGATGTGTGCGCTGCGCCTGCTTGTACAGCTTTTCGCTGTAGGCAATCGCCTGTGGTCCTACCTGTCCGCTTGCGGAGAGTAGTTGGCTGTATCCCAAAATTGCGGTCAGCGGATTATTCAATTCGTGCGCCACACCCGAAATCAGTTGTCCGACGGCTGCCAACTTTTCGCTGTGCAGCAGTTGTTCCTGCGCGCGGCGTAAGTTCTCATACGCCTGGCGAGTTTCTTCATACAACTGGTTGCGTTCGACGGCGGAGGCCAACTGACTACCCACAGCAATCAGCAGGCTGATATCGGCAGCCGAGAATTCGCGCGCGCTGCGGCACCCTATTGCCAGCCCGCCAACAATTTTCTCCTTGGACCACAGCGTCACGATATAGGAGGACTCGATACCTTCTTTTCGTTGCAGTTCCCGCACGAGCGGCGGTAACGGAAGTCCTTGCGCGGACAGGAAACTTGCGCGCACCGAACGAATTTGCTGAATCAATTCGGTCGGCATGGTTACTACGGGAAAACTCTTGGCGAATTCCGAGCGTTGCCCCACCGAGGCCACGCGCTTGAGCGTGATGCCGTCGCGTTCGAAGACATACAGCGACACGGCATCAAGCGCAAATAACTCAACAATCTGTCGCAGGGTCCGGTGAATGGAGTCGTTGAGGTCCAGAGAGGATGCCAAGGTTTCGGCGATGGAATTCAGCACCAGCAATTCGCGGTTGCGCCTGCGGATCTCATACTCAGCCCGGCGCCGCTCGGTTACGTCCAGCAGGAAACCCTGGTATGCGGTGATATTGCCCGCAATATCGCGGACAGCTATGGAAGACTCGCTGACCGTGCGGATTTCGCCGTCGGTGCGGCGAATGTCAAACTCAAATTCATTGACGGAGCCATGTTCCGTCAAGATTCGCGTTAATCGCTCACGGTCAGCCGGATTCACGTACATAGTCGGAATGTCCACGCGCATCAACTCATCCCGGTTGTCGTATCCCACAATACGAAGGAAAGCATCGTTAAAATCCAGGAATCGGCCTTGCGCCGTGGCGATAAACACACCTTCCTGGACACTTGCTACCAGCGTACGATATTTTTCTTCCGCTCTTTTTCGGTCGGTGATGTCTTTCAGCACATGGATCGTGCCCAGATTCTGTCCGGCTCGATCCATGAAATTCGAGTTTGACGCGAGAAAATAGCCATGGAGCCAGGGATCCGGCGAATCCGCTTCTCCCGAAAGCCCTTCGCAATAGGGACAGATTTGAAAGGTATTTTCGCGGGGACTGAGCAAATCGCGCACCGAACGGCCTACCACCGACTGGCAATCGCGTCCCAAAAGGTTGGCTAAGCGCAGATTGGTGCGAACAATCCGCCCTTCGCCGTCATGGACAATGATGGGATCGCCAATCGAATCGAATGTGTATACCCACTGTTGCTGAACGGTTTTGATTTGCTCAAATAGATTGACGTTCTCAACAGTAGTGCCCAGGAAATTCGTCACGTTCACCAAGAATGTGAACTCATCATCGTGAAAACGCTTACCGGGCAGCGCTCCGATGTAAAGTACGCCCACCGGGCCCTTCTTGCCTCTCATCGGCACCGCGATCAACTGGGTTATTCCTGCTTCTGCCATGTTCCGGCGAATCCTGGTATCTTTCTCCTCTTCAAAACGGACCAGGCGATATTTCTCTGGCAAAACTTCTTCCAGCCAGGAATGCCGCAAGGGCATGCGATCGTTCTGCTTTAAATAGGTTTCACTAAAGCCCAGTGAGGCGCAGGCTACAAATTCCGCAGCGTCGCCTTCGCCTTCCAGCAAGCGGATCATCCCGTGGGTTGCGCCCAGGCTCCCGGTAATTTGCATCAAGGCTTTTTTCAGCAACTCCTGCAGCGAAACTGTTTGGCTACTGGAAGCCGTCAACATCGTGAACTGCCGCATCTTTTCGCTGATTTCTTCGCTGCGCGTGCGCGCCGACTCCAGCAGCCACACGATCATCCCGATACCCAGACTGGCATTCAAAAAATGATCGAACGCGAATCGCAGCAAATGCACTTCATCGTGCGACCATTGTGGCCGGTTGATCGTGTTCAAACCGAGCAGCACGAAGGCCCCGGCCAGCAGCTTCCCGCCGTGACCCTGCTTCGAAGTCGACGCTCTCCACAGAATCCATCCGGTTGCCATACAGATAACGCTCTGCAGAATGGACGTCTCCCAGTGGAATCCTCGCGAATAGGGAGCTTTGCTCTCGGCATATCCGGTGGTGAGTACCAACAACGTCGCCAGCCATGCCATCGGCCAGTAGAACCGCTGTTGACCCACGGTTAGCTGCACAATCGACGCAAGGAATAAAATCAGAGCCGCGACACTTGCAGAGGAAACTACCACTCGCAACCCAGCGTTCAGGCCGCCATACATCGCCAACTCGCTGAACGACGAAATGGTCAGGCAAATCCACCCGAAAAGCCACAATCGGTAGAAAGATTCACCGTTGTCGCGCCGTAAATGCAGGAATAAAACGAGGAGGGTGAGGCAAGCCGTGGCTTCGAAGAACGCAATGCCCTGAAGTCCTTGATTCGGAACCAAAGCAGCTCTCCCTAGATACGCACAGGTTGAAAAGAAAGTTGTGCCGCGGCGCTTCCGAAGCGAGAAACTACGGCAGTAGCCTTAACTTGACGCTAACACGCTATTTTCTACCTGGGCAAGCCTCCCCCATTCCGCCTGTGACGTCACATATAATGCTGCTTGGGAGAACTTCTAACCGTGGACACCGAAAACATTCTCGTCGTCGATGACGAAGAGGCCATACGTGAAGTCGTCTCGACCATGCTCGAATCTCGCGGCTATCATTGCACCGCCGTGAGCAACGGTCGCGCTGCTCAGGAACACGTCCGCAAAAATACTCCTGACCTCGTTCTCAGCGACATGATCATGCCCGAGATGGACGGAATCAAACTCCTCGAATGGCTGCGCAATCACGATCCTGAAGTTCCGGTCATCATGGTCACGGCGATTCACGACATCTCTACCGCTCTCGAAGCGATCCGCCGTGGCGCCTATGACTACATCTTGAAGCCCTTTGAGAAGGATCAGCTGTTTCTGGGTGTGCGGCGCGCGTTGCAACATCGCAACCTCGTCCTCGAAAACAGGAATTACCAGCGCAACCTCGAACAACAGGTGGAAGACCGTACCGCGCAGTTGACTGGCGCTTTGGCGCAACTGGAGCAGTCTTACGACGACACCCTTGAGGCTCTTGGCAGCGCCCTCGACTTAAAAGATGCAGAGACCGAAGGCCATTGCCAGCGTGTTACGGCGTTCACCGTTTCCATCGCCAAGTGCGTGCCGGTTCCGCTTCCCTACCTGCCGGTGCTCGCCCGTGCGGCGTTTCTGCACGATATTGGCAAAATGGCCATCCCGGATTCGATTCTGCGCAAACCCGGCCCCTTGGACAACGACGAAAAGACCATCATGCGCACACACTGTGAAATTGGCTACAACATGCTCACGCGTATTCCGTTCTTGCGTGATGCCGCGGAAATCGTCCTGGCTCACCAGGAGTTTTTCGATGGCACCGGTTATCCGCGCTGTTTGCGAGGCGAACAAATTCCTCTCGGCGCCCGCATATTTTCGGTTGCAGATGCGTTGGATGCCATGGTCAGCGATCGTCCCTACCGCAAGGCATTGCCAATGGCGCATGCTCGCGATGAAATACGCCGCTGTTCCGGCACGCAATTCGACCCAAAGATCGTCGAGGTGTTTCTCTCCATTCCGGAAGGTCATTGGCTCGAGTTACGCGAGAATCTAGGTTCTCCGCTGCGCTTGGCACATCTGAAGAACCTGTAACCAACCGCGCGTTTCTGCTGCGTCAGCGAAACGCGATTCCATTGCAGCGTGTGGTATGTTGCATAGGAACAGACCATGGCGCTCATTCCACTCAAGACCGCATCCGAAACGGGCTATTGCGATTGCGTGTGCGGCTGCTACGAACTGGCCAGCCTCCGCGATGAAGATACGGGTAAAGGTTACTGCCCCGCATGCGCCAAGGATCATATCGATTGGAACGCGGGCGTCGGCATAGCGAACCCAGCTCCAGCTAGCGTCGCGGCAAATACAACTCCCGCGAAGGCAGTGTCGCCGTCACCACCTTCCGCCGATCCCCCTGCCCGCTTGCGATAAGATTTTGCGTTCCTCAGGTTGCTGTCCATACCCACCGAAGAGTAGAGCTATCGCTGATACCAATTGCGTCGGGTCCTCCAATTGACCTCCTCGGCACCTCGTTATTTAAGAGCACAATTGCTGCCTACGAGACAAATCCGCCTCTCGTCGGTGCTATACTTCGTGCCATCGCAGTAAAACCACGAGTGGTCTAACCCGTGGTTTCGTTCCGTAGCCCGGGTTCCTCCCGAACTGTGTTGCCCTGTCGCAGAAGGCGGGATTGTTCATTCTCGAAGTCTGATTGGGGGAGGGTCCATGAGTTGGTTGCGTGAGCATTTCTCTGCGGCTGTGTTATTGGTCTTCTGCTTTTTCCTGCCAAGTTTAGTCTACGCACAGACAGCAAGCGTCGTTGGCACCGTAACGGACGCAAGCGAGGCCGTGATCTCTGACGCGAAAGTCACGGTGGTTAATACCCAGACAGGAGCGACCCGTGATGCGGTGTCAAACGAGACGGGCCTTTACCGCGTCACCAACCTGGTACCAGGAACGTATCGACTAACAGTTGAAAAAGACGGATTTAAGACCACTCGCTTCGAGAATCTGGTTCTTACCGTGGATCAAACCTTCACTCTCGATGCGCGCATGGAAGTTGGCACCTTGTCTACCAGCACGGAAGTCAATGCTTCCGAGCTGCCTCCCGTAGAACTGGAAAATGCGCAAATCAGCAATCTGGTCGATTCCAAGAGAATCACGGAGCTGCCTCTTCTCACCCGCGACCCCTATCAACTTATTCTTCTGAGCCCCGGCGTCGTGCAAAGTAACACCGGCTTGGGGGGATTTTCTGCTAATGGAACCAGCGAGCGAAACAACAATTTTCTGCTCGATGGCGTCGACAACAACGACACCGAAGTCCCCGGGATTGCCGGCGGCCTCAACTCACTGAATCCCGATTCCACCCAGGAATTCCGCGTAATCACCAACAATTTCCTGCCTGAATACGGACGTAACAATGGAGCCGTCATCGAAGTCATCACCAAAAGCGGCACCAACCAACTTCATGGCACGGTCTACTGGTTCGGCCGCTACAACGCACTCGGCGCCCGTGATTTCTTTAATCCAGGCAACGGGCCAAATGGCGCTCCCCAGAATCCTTACGTCCGGAATGATTTCGGGGCCTCGGCTGGTGGCCCAATTAAAAAAGACAAAACTTTCTGGTTTGCGAACTATGAGGGCCAGCGATTCGTCACCACGCTGACAAATCAGAGTGTCGTGCCCACAGCCCAATTCAAAACCGGCACTTTTACTGCTTTGGGGACACCGATCGATGTCAGTACCCCGGCGAGCAACAACAATGGGTTGGGCCTTGGCCTGGATCCGGTCATGCAGAAGATATTTTCGCTGTTTCCCTCTCCAAATGGGCCGGCGGTTCTGCCCGGTGTCACCGGCACTCTCTTTTTTCCTAGTGCCTCGCGCCAGCAGACCGATGATTTCACCATCAAACTCGATCACAACCTCACCAAGAAACATGTGCTCAGCGGCCGCTACGCCTACAACCGCTTTACCGACCCCAATGCCTTCCATACAGACTTTCTCCCTGGCGGACTGGGTGCGATCGGCACGTATCAGCGCACACAAAACGGCACCATCTCCATGACTTCCACATTGACCGACAAATTCATCAATGAATTTCGATTTGGCGCCAACCGCACCGATCTGCAATTCACCTGCAACGGTACTTCTACCTTCGACGGTTTCGGCTTTGTTGATTCCTTCGGCCGCGGCGCCGATTACGCCATTCCGTTTGGCACGCCAACCTTTAACGGATTTGGCTGCCAACAACTCGGCGATACCAACTCGCAAGTGCGATACACAGGCACCTATCAAACACTGGATAACATGAACTACTCCAAGGGCAACCACCTGTTGAAGTGGGGCGCCGAGTTCCGCGATGTCTATTCCAACTCCTTCGACAACTTTTTCACGCGCAGCACTTTCGACTTCAATTCGTTCACCAACGGCGTTGCAGTGCCGGTCGTGAATATTCCCGCGGGCTCTCCTCTGGACATTACTGCCAATCCCGGCAACATCGGGCAATTAGTTTCGCTGCAAAATGCCGTTTCTTCCCTGCTGGGCTTTGTTGATTTCCAGTTCCAGAACCAATACTTCAACCACGCGCAGCAGAACACTTCTTCCGATTTGCGCGGGTTTCGGCAGCGTGAGTGGGCAGGCTTCATCCAGGACACTTGGAAGTTGCGGCCCAATTTCACGCTGAACTACGGCATGCGCTACGAGTATTACGGGGTGCCCTTCGAGATAAACAACAACCTCTCCGCGTTATTTCAGGATGCGAGCGGCCCCGCACCTTTCACGTTCACCACAGTGGGACCCGGGACCGGACACAACCTATACAAAAATCAGTACAAGAATTTCGAACCGCGCATCGGCTTCGCCTGGGATCCTTTCAAGAATGGCAAAACGTCGATTCGCGCGGGCTTTGGTATCTTCCACGACCGAATATTTGGCAATCTGGTGGGCAATGCTCGCGGCAATCCTCCGTTCCAGCAGACCTTTTTTGCCTCTCCCAGCGCCCAAGTATCGACCCTTGCTGCTCCCACATTGGTGCCCACTTCCGCTACGCTTGATGATGGCGCCGGTTTCTTCGCCACGTTGTTTGATCCGAATTTCAAAACGCCCGATAGCCAAAACTGGAATTTTGGCGTCCAGCATGCCATCACTCCCACATTAACTCTCGAAGTGAATTACGTCGGAGTCAAAGGGACCCATCTTTTCCGCGTGGTAGACGCAAACCCTCCGCAGCCAAATCTCGTTTCCCAGTTGCTGGCCTACTGCGTACCGGGGAATGCCTTCGGATGCTCTTCCAGCACGCTGCAATTTGGCAGTCTCTGGTTCGGAGCGGAAAACGGCAACCTGCCCTTCGACGCCACCAACAACAACGCTTTCAACAATGCCGGAAGTGCGCCGGGATCTGCCTTCAATGAATCCACCGGTAACTCCATCTATCACGGTTTGCAGGTGAATCTGCAGAAACGCATGTCCCACGGCTTGCAAATTCAGGGAGCCTATACATTTGCCCACGCGATTAGCGATGTAAACGATCCTCTTAATCCCGCGTTAGGGAATCAAACCTTTCCGCGCGATTCGTTCGACCTGCGCGCCGAACGCGGTAACTCAGATTTCGACATCCGCCACCGCGGTGTGATCAATTTCATTTACGAACCGAATATCGGGCGTGGCCGCGGCCATCTCAGTAGCGGCATGGTCGGAAGGCTTCTTGAAGGCTGGTCCGTAAGCGGCGTCATCGAAGCGCAAACTGGCCACCCCTACGACATTCTCGGCAACGTAGACAGCGATCACACTGGTGAGGCCGCGCGTGGCACGATTATCGGCCCGACTTCACAACCGACCGGGACCGACAAGACCTTCACCGGCCCCGCGGCAAGCGGTATTGAAATTACTCCGCTGGATGTGACACCAAACATTGGCAAGAACGCGTTCTACGGTCCGAATCTCGTCAACGTTGACACGGCCGTACTGAAAGATACAGGCCTCACCGAGAGGTTCCATCTGCAATTCCGCCTCGAGGTCTATAACCTTTTCAATCACACCCAGTTTACTAATCCAGACAACCTGCTGCAGGACAACACCTTTGGCCAGTCGCTCTCGACGGTCACGCGTCCCGACGGCACCACCAGCGCGCGCCAGATGCAGGCCGCTCTAAAAATAATCTTCTAACGGGGTTTCGCTCTTAGAACTGCAACGACCGCAAAAAGAGCGCTTGTAGTCTTTGGCTACAGGCGCTCTTTCATTTCTACAGGTCTGTTTCGCCTATTTTCCCAAATACAGCAGGGCTAGCAAAAAGAGCCACAGCGCGTCCATGAAGTGCCAGTAGTAGGAAGCGACTTCCGCCGCTACGGTTCGCGTTACGTTGGCGCGATCAAAGTTACGCCACGCTACATATATCAGAGCGCCAACCCCGCCGATCAGGTGCAAGGCGTGAGCGCCCGTGAAAATATAAAAGAAGCTGCTTGCCGGATTCGTCGCCAGATAAATTCCCTGCGTCGCGAGCTGTTTCCAGGCGACGACTTGCCCCACAAGAAACGCAATCCCCAGGCCGGTCGTCAGCATCCATAGCTTCTTGAAGCCGTCCACATTGGACTGCGCCAGCCGCTTTCGGGCCATCTCCAGCGTTGCACTGCTCAGCAACAGCACCAGTGTATTCAGCCACATCAGCGCCGGGATATGTACCGGCACCCAATCGCTGCTCGCACCCTTGCGGACCAAAAAAGCGCTGGCCAGCGCCATGAAAAACATCAGGATGGATACAATGCCGAGCGCGATGCCCGTGTAGTAGCGCTTCGGAGATGGCTTCCCTTTGCGCGGACGCTTGCTGTCGTCGCCCCCGCCATGTCCACCGGCAGGCGGAACCGTGTCGCCGCCTCCGCCGCCAACCTTTTCGACGATCAACTCGATATCGTGCGTTGAAGATGTGCCCGGCATGCGTTCCCTTTTCTAAGCTCAACGAGCTTTCTGTGTCAACAGCTCGGGCGCGAGGTGCTGTGGTGCAAAATCATCGGTGGAAGAACCGGCTGGGAATTCGTACGCTCCGCGATAAACAGTGGGCTGGGCATCGCCAAAATTAATGTCAGGCGCGGGCGACGCGACACTCCATTCGAGTGTCGATGCGTGCCATGGGTTGTCTTCCCGAACATTTTTGCGCCGCAGCAAGGTAGTCGCGAAATTCACTACAAATAGCAACTGGGCTGCCACGGTCCACAAGGTGGCCAGCGTAATGATCGTGCGAAAAGAGCCGCCGCCCGCGGCCAGTGCCGCGCGTTGCGCAGCGGGCAGCATTTGCGATTGTGCCAGCAGGCCCATCCAATGCATCGGCATAAAGATGCAATAGACGCCCGCAAAGGTCATCCAGAAATGTACTTTCCCCATCGTTTCGTTCAAACGGCGTCCAAAAAGTTTGGGGAACCAGAAAAACAGCGCGCCCAGAATCGCAAATGTCGCTGCAACGCCCATAACCAAGTGAAAATGGCCAACTACAAAATCTTCGCTCACCGCCGCTCGCGCCAGATCATGCCGCGCCAGAAACAGTCCCGAAAGCCCTCCGGCGATAAATAGCGAAACAAATCCAATCGCGAACAACATCGCGGCGTTCAACTCGATCCGGGAATTCCACAGTGTTCCAAACCAACTCGCCAGCAGAATCGTTGCCGGAATTCCCAGCGACGACGCCAGCACTGCAAACACCAGCGGAGCGTATGGGTTCATCCCTGTCGCGAACATGTGGTAGCCCCACACGCAGAATCCAACCAGTCCGACCGCGCACAATGCCAACACTACCAGTCGTTCCTTCCACACGGGCTTGCGCGAAAACGTCGCTACCAGATGCGTAACAATTCCGAAGCACGGCAGCATCGCCACATACACTTCGGCCTGCGCGAAATACCAGAACAACCGCTGCCACAAAACAGGGAGGCTCCCCTGTCGCACCAGGTTTTGCGGTTGCTGCGCTAAAAAGTTCGCCGCCGAAAAAAATTGCGAGCCGAGCAGCCGGTCGCTAAGAATCGCGCTGCTCCCCGCGAGCAACACGCTGAAAATCAGCATGCTCAAGATGGCGTTCAGGAACCACGCCCAAACCGTAATGGGCATGCGCGGCAACGTCATTCCGCTGGCCCGCAGTTCGATCGTGGTTACCGTAAAATTGATCGCGCTCAGCAGCGCCGCCAGCGAGAATATCGCTGCGCTTACCAGCCAGATGTTTATCCCGGACTCGAGCGGGAAGAAAAACGACGCGGTCATGCCCAACAGCGAGCCTACCGTCAGCCAGAGTGAGAGCAAGTTCAATGACGGGAACGCCATCTCGTCGGCGCCGATTTGCAGCGGCAACAAATAATTGCCGAATCCCAGCTGCGGCGCCGCGGTAAGCACAAAAAACACCATCAGCGATCCGTGCAACAACCGAACGGCCGCATAGCGCTCAGGAGTATTCTCGATGGCCCGCAGAAACGGAATCGCGCTGTCCGGCCAGGAGCTGTGAATGCGCAACAATGCCGACAAAATCATGCCGACAAACACGCTGGCAAGCGCCAGCCACAAATATTGCAAACCTATTGTTTTGTGATGCGTAGTAAACACGTAGCGAGAGATAAAAGAGGCTTCTGCGGGGGAAGTTGCGTCGGCGCCGTCGTCGTGTGTGACCATGTAGAGACAGTTCCGCCCTGTTGGCGGTACCCTGAACCAGTCGATATATTACCCCCTGCCCTAAAATTTGCAAATGCAGCGCACGCCTCAGAACGACCGTCTTTCTTTACGTTAAAATCCGCGCTGACCCGCGCCCCGCTATGCAGCGAATCCTTCGGCCACGGTGTATGATCTTGCCCATTGGAATTGGCCCACCCGCCATCGAAAAAATCTGAGGAGGATTCGCATGACGAAAAAAGCTTTCCTGCTGCCTGTGGCATGGCTTGCCTGCGTTACTTTGCTAGGCGCAACTGCCACTCCGCAAGCCGCTTCTCAGGCCCCATCCAGCACGCAGAGCACTACAACCGATTCGAGCAAATCCAAAGCAAAAACCAAGCAAGCTCCCCCTGATCCTTCCAAAATTCCGCAGGCGCCCGGAGGCGGCAACGGAAAAGTGTGGGTGAACACTTCGACGAAGGTCTACCACAAGGAAGGTGACGAGTGGTACGGCAAGACCAAGCATGGCCAATACATGACCGAAGCGGATGCCATGAAGGCCGGCTACCACCTTGCCAAGAGTGGCGACGAAAAGCCCAAAGACACAACCAAGAAGTAAAGTCGCTGTGACACAGGGAGCCGCTCTGCTTGGGGCGGCTCTTTTCTTTTATACTGGAGTCCTGCGGAGAAAATGGTGAGCAAACAGTACGATGCTGCGGCAATGTGGGATGAACGATTCTCGCGAGAGGAACTGGTATATGGAGATACGCCCAACACCTACCTGCGAGCCCACGCAGCGAGTCTGAAATCGGGTGCGCGGGTGCTTGTTCCGGGTGACGGCTACGGCCGCAATGGTTTGTGGCTTGCGCAACAACGATTCTGCGTGCACACCGTGGATGTTTCGTCGGTCGGCGTCGAGCGCGCCCGTAAGATTGCCGCGGCAGCCGGAGTCGAGATGCAGATCGAGCAGGGCGATCTGACCACATGGAATTGGCCGGAAGCACGATTCGATGCCGTCGCCTCCATCTTTGTGCATATGTTGCCGGCAGATCGGCAGATTGCGCATGCCGGAATGTTGCGTGCTGCAAAACCCGGCGGCGTGATTATTCTGCAGGCATTTTCCCCTGCGCAGCTGCAATACACTTCCGGCGGACCGAAGCAGCTGGACCTTCTCTATACCGCTGAAATTTTGCGCCAGGATTTTGCTTCAGCAGAAATTGTAGAGTTGGAAGAGACCGTTGCGGACCTGAACGAAGGCCGGATGCACAGCGGCAAAGGCGGAGTGGTTCAAGGCGTTTTCCGCAAAAAGTGAGCCGTCCGCGCCGACATGCAGAGCCACGACCGTTGCGCGAGGCGTTACTGAAACTGCTTCTGGAACGCGGCGAATTGTTCGCGAAGTGTTTCCAGCTCCCGTCGCAACGAGTTCACTTCCGTCTCGAGTTGGCTGATTCGCTCCAGTTCCGCAGAATCGTTCGCGCTCGACCCGGCGCCAAATTCCTTTTCCCCAGAGGCAGGCATCATCGGCTCGGCATCCTCACCCAACAGGTGCATGTAGCGCGATTCTTTCGTACCCGGTTGACGCGGCAACACCTTCGCCAACGGCGGTTCGCGCCGCATCAGGTGATTCAGCGCGGAGTGCACTGCTTCCAGATCTTCGAACGCAAACATGCGCTCAGCTCGCGTGCGCAACTCACCCGGAGTTTGCGGCCCGCGCAGCAGCAACACACACAACACCGCAATTTCATGACGATGAAAGTTGTAAAGTTCGTTCAGGCGATGTTCGAACTTGGGCACGCGCGAATCGCCACCCGCAGACCGCACCAGCGCCTGATCCGACAGCGAACGCAAAGCGTGCCGCACCGACTCTTCATCCAGCGTCATCACCGGTTCGCGATTCGATTTCTGGTTGCACGCGTTGACCAGCGCGTTGAGCGACAAAGGATAATATTCCGGAGTCGTAGACTCCTTCTCCACGAGCGCGCCCAGCACCCGTACTTCCGTGTCCGTCAGTTGCAATCCCATTCCAAAATCATATCAGCAGAAATGCATGCGAACGAAGCTCGCTTCCGCCGCAACAACCTAGTGCACAACGCCCGTGCTCCCCTGCCGCGTCTACAAACCGTTTAAAGTAACTAGCCCGGATCGATGTTTCGTCACGAATCAGTGAAAAAAATAACAGAGTAGTGACACGTTCGAGACCGCGCGACTCTGACCGTTGGAATCCAACATTATGCAGACTGACTGGATGTCCAACTGACTTGCGCCGTCGCTTGGCATCACTTGTGAGGTGGCCGTATGACTCTGGAAGAACAATGTTTTGCCGAGCTGGACATGCTTTATCCGCAGATGGAACCCACAAAAAATCATTTTGAAATTGATCAGGATCTGGCGGCCTTGCTGAACATCCTTTATCTCGATGACATCCGGAGGGAAAATAAAAAGCGAGCAAACAACGGCCTCACGAAGATCAACGCCGCGGACATTGTCAATGAATGGCATGCCGCCCGTCGGCTCGTTCCGATTCAGCCGTCAGTCCCCTGCTAGATACAGTAGGCGTCGTTCAAAAGAGCCGTTCAGTTCCATCCCGAAATTTAATGGCCCGGTCGACACGCTATGCAAGGTACTAGAACGGAGGGCTTGCCTCGCAAAAAGGACATCAGGACATACTGGAGGTTGGCTCTTCTCGATTTTTACATACGTTTGTGTATTGGACGTCCAGTCGCGGCAGCGCATCATTCTTTTGGGGCAAGGTGGGGCATCCCTCTACGCTCGCTCTCAAACTCATGCCCCCTCGGGCTAAGATTGTCTTAACTACTCTTGACGCGCAAGCGGGGATTCCCCGCTAATTTGGTAGGGATTCCCTGCTAAATTCCCTGTAGTTCACTGCCAGGTATATATCAGAGATGTGACGTCAGTCCGTTCAAAGGCGAGCTGAAGGAAAGAACCCTGTCCATCGGGACAGGGTGACTCATTCTCCTTAGGGTATGCTGGCGCCCGAGGTTAATCCTTTCCATGGACGACTCCAACACTCCTGCCTTTTTGACCGGCCCCAGCCCGGTTCCGGCCGTTAGATCCGCTGATCTGAAGAGCGCTTGGGAATTCCAAAACAAAATTCTAGCAGCTCATGCGGGCCAACAAATGATAATCGACATACGGGGCGTGTGCAGTCCGGGCGCAGATGTCGCGGCAGTGGGGTTCCGGGTTTCGATGTCGTGGATGCTCAAGAAAATCCAAGAATTCCCAGGAAATCCGCCCGATGTTCTTTTCGATGCGCTGGCAATCGTTCCGATGATCGGAATGGCACCCGGCGTTCCACAGCAAGGGCTACCATTCGACTTGGATGAACTTCTAAAACTGGTGCAGAAGTAATTTGGATCGCTCGAAAGGAAGATGGTGCGGTCGAGTGGATTCGAACCACCACGGTATTGCTACCGCCAGCCCCTCAAGCTGGTGCGTCTGCCAGTTCCGCCACGACCGCACAGAGGAAAGAGATTTCATTGTAGCCGCGCCGCCCAAATCGGGCAAGGCAGCACCGCAACGAATCAAAAGCACATCACGAATTTATGGCTTCTTCGGTTGTGTTGCGGGTGCAGCTGGCTGCTGCGCCGGAGCTTGCGGCACGGTTGACTGCGGCGTCGTAGGCGTTGGAGCTGGATTCACGGGCACAGGCGTCGGTTTGCCCTTTGGTCTGGCGAATTGCTGCAGCACCGAGCCGCCACCTCCGCCTTCTTCCACCGAGCGATCTACGCGAACCACCATCGCCAGCGCGCATACCATGAACATCACGGCGCACCATGTCGTGGCTTGCGATAGCACCGAAGCTGCCCCGCGAGGACCAAACGCCGTCTGGCTTCCCGCGCCGCCAAAAGCGCCCGCAAGATCAGCCGCTTTGCCGCTCTGCAGCAGCACCACGATGATCAGCACCAGGCAGTTCAACACGAAAAACGCGGTCAGCAACCAGCCTGCCCAGCGAAATCCCACCATAATAATTCCGAAGCCCACCAGCAGCGCCAACGTCCATTTCATCCAACCTGGCATTTCCATCCACCTCTAGTTTTGTTTGCCCGGCCGGACACGATTTCTGCGGAATTCCGGCACTCTTCCCCGCCGTTAACGGGGCCAATCTTTCACGATACTCGCGAACGACTTTGCGTCCAGGCTTGCGCCACCGACCAGCGTCCCATCCAGTTCTTCCTGAGCCATCAATCCCTTGATGTTATCGGGCTTCACGCTCCCGCCATACAGAATGCGCAGAGCAGCAGCAAGATCGGGAGAGAACTTCTCTGCCGCGCACCGCCGCACATACTTGTGCACAGCCGCAGCAATTTCTGGGGTCGCCGTGCGGCCCGTACCTATGGCCCAGACCGGTTCGTAAGCTACTAGAATACGGGAAAACTCTTCAGGGGTCAAAGCTCCAACGCTGCCAAGGAATTGCGTCTGGCAGATATCCTCCGTCTTCCCACCCTCCCGATCGGCCAGCATCTCCCCAATGCAAACGATGGGAGTTAAGCCCGCCGCCAGCGCCGCTCGCGTCTTCTTAAACACGGTCTCGTTGGTCTCTCCAAAAAACTGTCGCCGCTCCGAGTGGCCCACCAACGTATAACGGCAGCCCGCTTCCACCAGCATTCCCGTGGAAATTTCTCCGGTAAAGGCGCCTTCCTTCTCCCAATATACGTTTTGCGCGGAGATGCCGATCTTCGTGCCCTTGGTCGCTTCCACTGCCGCCGGAATATCGATGGCAGGGGGAGCGATCACGATGTCGCAGTCCGATACCGACGCAACCATAGGGTTGAACGCCTCGAAAAATGCGCGCGTGTCCGCCTGCGTCTTGTACATCTTCCAATTGCCGGCAATCACCCGGCGACGTTTCGTGGTGCTCATTTGTTTGTAAGGGCCTCCACGCCCGGAAGCTTGCGCCCGCCCAGAAATTCCAGTGAAGCGCCGCCGCCCGTTGAAATATGCGAAATTTTTCCGGATACGCCGGACTGGTGGACTGCCGCTACCGAATCGCCTCCTCCAACAATCGAGGTCGCACCAGCCGTGGTAGCCGCAGCCACAGCCTTGGCAATTTCCAGAGTGCCCTTGGCAAACGCCGGCATTTCGAACACGCCCATCGGCCCGTTCCACACTATGGTTTTCGCTTTGGCAATTTCCGCGGCATAGGCGGCAATCGTCTTAGGACCGATATCCAGCCCCATCTGGTCGGCAGGAATCGCGGTTACATCGACAGTCTTGGCCGGCGCATCCGCCTTGAATTCGGGCGCGATCACGTTGTCTACCGGCAGCAGAAACTTGAAATTTTTCTGCTTGGCATCGGCCAGAATTCTCTTGGCCAGATCCAGCTTGTCTTCTTCCACCAGCGATTTGCCGATGGCCAGCCCTTGCGCTTTCAAGAAGGTATACGCCATGCCGCCGCCAATCAGCATCGCGTCGGCTATCTTCATCAAATTTTCTACCACTTCAATTTTGTCGCTGACTTTTGCGCCGCCCAGAATCGCCACAAACGGCCGCGCCGGATTGCTCACCGCTTTACCGATGTACTCAATCTCCTTCTCCATCAGCAGTCCTGCGGCAGACTTCTGCACGAATCGCGTGATTCCCACGACGGAAGCGTGCGCGCGATGCGCCGAGCCAAACGCGTCGCAAACAAACAGCCCGTCGCACAGAGCTGCCAACTGCTTCGAAAAAGCCTCATCATTCTTTTCTTCTTCCGGATGAAACCGCACGTTTTCGAGCAGCAGCACCTCCCCATCCTTCAGTGCCTTACTCTTCGTCTCGGCTTCCGCGCCAACACAATCCGAGGCAAACGCCACGGGCTTCCCGAGAAGCTCCTGCAACTTCGCTGCTGCCGGCTTCAACGAATATTTCGCGTCCGGACCGCCCTTGGGCCGTCCCAGGTGTGACGCCAGTACCAGCCGCCCACCCTTTTCGATCGCTACCTTCAACGTCGGCAATGTTTCCCGAATACGCGTATCGTCCGTTACTTTTCCGTCCTTCAACGGAACGTTAAAATCCACGCGAATAAACACACGCTTCCCGCGCAACTCCAGATCACGAATGCTCAATTTGTTCATGATTTACCTATTCTTTCCGTTAGTGGCCAGCAAGCTCAGCCAGTAGGGGTCCAGCACGCTGGACCCCATGTCCGCAAGATTACGCAAGCGTGGCACAGGCATTCCTGCCTGCTCTCCGCGACTGTCTTAAATCACAGCGAATTGAACAGGCGGTGTTAATCCACTCACTCGCCCTAGGCTTTCTTGGCGACGAACTTGATCAAGTCGCGTACGCGGCAGGAATAGCCCCACTCGTTGTCGTACCACGCCAGCACTTTCACGCAACGGTCGCCCACCACCTTGGTATATTCGGCGTCCACAATCGAGGAATTAGGATTGCCTCGGAAATCGATCGAGACCAACTCCTCTTCCGTGTATCCAAGAATGCCCTTCATCGGGCCGTTGGCGGCAGCCTTCAACGCAGCGTTTACCGTTTCCTTCGTCGCCGGCTTCTCCACGAAAACCGTCAGGTCCACAACACTGACGTTCGGCGTGGGCACGCGCATCGCGTAGCCGTCGAGCTTGCCTTTCAACTCTGGAATCACCAGGTGCAGGGCCTTCGCCGCACCAGTCGAGCTCGGAATCATGCTCAGTGCCGCGGCGCGCGCGCGACGCAAG
Source organism: Candidatus Acidiferrum sp. (assembly GCA_036496065.1). Classification (GTDB taxonomy): domain Bacteria; phylum Acidobacteriota; class Terriglobia; order Acidiferrales; family UBA7541; genus Acidiferrum. The sequence goes on along the minus strand of DASXLU010000065.1, from coordinate 5,202 downwards.
TCCTTGTGCGGCAGGTCCAGCAATTTCTGGTCGTTGGTATACGAGTGAATCGTGGTCATGGTGCCGGCCTGAATCCCAAACGTGTCGTGAATCACCTTGGCAACCGGCGCCAGGCAATTCGTCGTGCAAGACGCGTTCGAAATTACGTTGTGCTTTGCCGCGTCGTACGTCTTGTCGTTCACGCCCAACACGAACGTGGCATCCGGCCCTTCCGCCGGCGCCGAAATAATCACCTTCTTCACCGGACCGTGCAGATGCTTTGCCGCTTCCGGCCCCTTGGTAAACAATCCCGTGGACTCGACAACGATTTCTGCGCCGACACTCTCCCAGTCGATCTGCGCTGGATCCTTAACTTTGAATACCTTGATTGGCTTGCCTTCGATGCTGATGGAATCTTCCGTGTGCGTGATGGTCTGCGACAAATTGCCCAACACGGAGTCGTACTTCAGCAGGTGTGCCAGCGTTTTCGCATCCGTGATGTCATTCACGGCCACAAACTGAATATCCTTATCGTCCAGTGCGGTGCGCACAATGTTCCGACCGATGCGGCCGAAGCCGTTGATACCAACCTTAATAGGCATTACTTCCTCCGATGCGGGGTGTGTTTTGCGGCGGCCGATAGAGCGGAGAGACGCCGCAGGTAGAACTAAAAATGCTAAGTGTAGTGTGGGGGATTGTCAACGCAACCCGAAGTGTCGCAGGTCACAGTGCCCGACAAACGTGCACTGGCATCGTCCGCGCGCCTCGCAACTGCTTCCAAAATGGAATGATCAGCATGCCGTTCGCACTTTGCGAACCATTACGGTGCGGGAACGGCTCCGGCCGAAGGGCATGGCCGATGACTATAGATCCTCAGTTGCTGGGTGCCGCGCTGACTATGCACCACCAAGCAGTCAAGCTTCGACGTGGAGTCGCCTGCTGCGTTTCTCGCTGCATCCACCGAATGAAACGGATCGACAATATGGCGTGACTGCGCATCGCTCGGGATGTCGCTGATATCGGTAGCTTGCAATGCGTGCCCCGCATCCGCAGCCGCCACGAAATAGCTCACCCCTGAATTGTTCACCGGGGTCAGCACCCAAACCGCAATGACAACCTTCCCTTGAGGACCAGCAACACGAAGAATCGCCGACTTGAGCGGCAACGTCAGACCTTGCTGTTGCGCCGCCACAATCGCTTCGGGCAGATCAAGAAACGCCTCCGGAAGAGCTCGCGGAGCTGTCTTAGGCGCGCCGCTACCCAACTTGTGCAAGGCGCCCTGCGTATCGGCAAACGTGAACGATTTATTTTGTGCGGCGGAATAGAAGGTGTACTGGCACAAGCCAAAACTAGCCAGCGTCACTACAGTGAGCCGCGCATCGCTCTCGGACGGCATGATTTGTTTTGCCGCCAGTTGCAGCGGCTCCGCGATGCCCGCCTTTTCCACGGCCCGCCCGCTTCCCGCGCACAGACCCGCACTCTGAACAGGCGGATTGCTTTGCGCCCAAACATTTCGCGCAACCAGCAATGCCCCCAAAAGGAATAAAACTGGAGCCCGGGTCGCTTTCATGCCCGCCACCGCTCAATTCCAAGTTTTTATAGTGCTAACACGTATGCGGATAATACACGTCAGGGCACAGCGCCTTTCGTGCCACGAACCGTACTACTCCAATTTGTGTTTTGCTATAAGAAACAGCACCCGCAATCCGCTTTAGTCTTTCCAATTTTAAGGACACAACGATGAGACCCGCCCAGCCTTCTCGCCATAATCGCCAATCCTTCTTTCGCCGCGCCACTGCTATTGTCGTTTTCTTGATGCTCGCCGCTGCCTCTCACGCCCAAAACGCCACGGCACCCGCAACGCCTCAGCCTCCCGAAATGCCGTGGACGCAAGATCTCAACAAATATCCCGGCTTGCCCGCCGAACTCACTCATCTGCTCGAAAAATTGCGACAAAACGTCCAGTTCCCGGCTCCGCGCACCGAGAGCCATCTCCTGCCTTTGTTGCCGCAACCCACCATCTCCGTTTTTGCCATCCCCAATTACGGCGACACGGTCTCGCAAGCGGTCAAAACGTTTCGCCAGGAGTTACAAGACAGCTCCGTTCTCCGCGATTGGTGGGAACACGGGCAAATGGCCGCGAACGGGCCCAAGCTCCTTGACTCTCTCGACAAATTTTCTCAACTCCACCAGTACCTCGGCAACGAGATCGTCGTCTCGGCCACAATCAACGGCAAGGAACCTGCCTTCATTCTTGTTTCCGAAGTGCGCAAGCCGGGCCTGAAGGAATTCCTGCAATCCGCGGCAACCGAGCACGCAGGCAAATCCGATGTCTCCCTACGCGTCCTGAATGTGCAGGAACTCGCCGCCGCTAAGGACAAGCCCGGCCCGCAAGCTCTCACGGTCCTGGTCCGCCCAGACTTCGTCGTTGCCACGCCGGATCTCGCTACGCTGCGCAGTTTCAATGACCATCTGGAATCTGCGGATCGCAGCTTCGTCGCAACTCCGTTTGGGCAGCACGTCCTGCAAGAGTATCGCAGCAACGTCACGCTTCTGGCCGCCGCCGATCTGCAGGAAATCATGGCGAAGTCCTCACCCGCCACGAAGCAAAGCGCCGCTTTACAAAAAAGCGGGTTCGCCGATGTGCAGTACTTGACCTGGGACCATACAGCGCCGCAGGGAAAAGGTGTCAGCCAGATGGTATTGAGTTTTACTGGACCGCGCCACGGAGCCGCCGCATGGCTAGCTAAGCCGGCGCCTCTCGGCAGTCTCGACTTTGTTTCTCCCAAAGCGATTCTGGCGGCCACCGTAGTTCTTTCGGATCCATCTCAGATTTTTGACGACGTTAAGGATATGGGCGGTCCCGCCGGCGCACAATCCTACGCCGCGATTCCCGGAGCCGAACAGGCAATGGGCGTGAAGTTAAAAGACGACTTCCTCGACCTGCTCCGCGGCGAAGTCACCATCGAATTGGACAGCGTCGCTCCATCGCACCCGGTATGGAAGGCCATGCTCGCCGTGAACGATACCAAGCACCTCGCGCAAACATTGAATACGCTGATCGCCAAAACACATTTCGAGACGACCGTGATCGATGATGCCGGTGTCACTTATCGCACGCTTGCCGTCCCTTCCGGGAAGACCACCACGGAAATCGCCTTTGCGTTTGTCGATGGATACATGCTTCTCGGTTCAAGCCGCGAAGCGATTGCCGAAGCCGTGCAAGCTCATCGTTCCGGCGAATCCCTTGCCAAATCCAAAACATTTCTCGCCTCGTTGCCGCCGGGCCATTCGCTGGAAGCTTCAGCATTGTTCTACGAGGACACAATCGCCATAAGCGCGCTCCAAGTGCGCTCCGTTATTCCAAGCTTGGTCGAATCCTTACAGCAGAATTCGAACGCTGTATTTCCCATGACACTCGCCGTCTACGGGGAAGATGCCGCCATCCGAGAGGTTAGCAACAGTGCGGGCATTGAAATCGGTGGCGTCTTGATCGCCGCCGCAGTCGCCATCCCAAATCTAATTCGCTCCAGAATTGCTGCTAACGAATCCAGCGCCATTGGCAGTGTCCGCACTGTGAACACTGCTCAGGTTACTTATTCAGTGACATTTCCAAAGCGCGGCTTCGCCTCCAACCTCGCATCACTCGGCTTGAATCCCCAAGGACCCAACGCCTATTCTCCCGAGCACGCGGGTCTGCTCGACCAGTCTTTGGCCAATGACAGTTGTAAAGGCGATGCGTGGTGCACTAAATCCGGCTTTCAGTTCCGTGTGACTGCGCTTTGCAAGCTGCAAGTCTGCAAAGATTACGTCGTACTCGCCACACCCGTCTCTGCCAACACCGGCAAAAGAAATTTCTGCTCCACTTCCGACGGACTCATCCGCTTCAAGCTCGGCAACCCGATCACCGCCCCACTCACCCTGTCAGAGTGCAAATCCTGGCCGCCCCTCTAACTCGCACCGAAGTTGTTTTTGGTAGGGGCGCAGCACTGCTGCGCCCCATGCCCGCAACATGCCGCCCGTTTTCCTGCCGCAATGTTCTTTCCGTCCCTGTGTTGCACGGGTTCCGCGAATGCTTCATCCTCCTCTGCGCCACCGCAGCCCGTGGGCAGCCGCCATCAAAAACATCAACACGCACGCCAAGCTTCCAGCGCTCACGACAAACAACAAAATCAAACTGTATCCGTGAAACTTGCTCAGCAAAAGTTCCGCGAACAGAAAAGTAGCCACCCCAGTTCCCGCGCCCGCCCAAAGCAACTGACGCAGTAGCGCTCGTCGAGCCCAAACCACCGCTCCAATCAATAGCGTCAGCAGTCCAAGCACCGTCAGAGCGAGACTTAGGATCGCGGCACCGTTGTAGATGGCGAGGCTGACGTTGAGACTGTCGATTCGGTCAAGTTGGGAGTACAGACCGATCCCGCAGACCACAACAAGCGCACCAAAAAATAGTAGACGCCGGACGAAGAGCGCGCGAGTCACGCGGCGATTCTACCTTGTCTCCCGCGACCCGCACGCTTTCGCACAGCCCCGAGCTTCGAGGGGAGCAACGCGAGGAATCCCTCTTCGATCTCCGCCTCTTTGCTTCTTTGCCTCCGCTCCCCGACAACTAACTCTTCGCCACGCCTACTACCCACCCCGCTCCCAAGGCGGCGGCACCTTCACCGAGGCCATCCTCGCGGCCGTCGCCGCTTGAATGCCCATCTCCGTGTCCTCAAAAACCAAACAAGCCTCCGGCGCCACCCCCAGCTTCGCAGCCGCCAACAAAAAACATTCCGGGTCCGGCTTGCTTTTCTTGTATTCCCCCGCACAAACCATCACATCGAATTTCTCCAACAGCTTTAGCGACGAGAGCGATGCCATCACCGATTCCCGCGTGCTGCCAGACACTACCGCAAATGGAATCCGCCCATGTTGCGCGTCGATATGCTCCACAACCTCGGCCACCGACTTGAGCTGCGGCAACAACTCCATATACAGACTTTCCTTCCGTGTCGACACGCCTTCCACCGGCATGCTCAGTCCGTGCTTTTCATTGAGCAGCGCAACAATCTCCGCCACCGGAGTTCCGCCCAACGCGTAAAAGAGCCTCTCCTCCAGCGTACAATTCCACTCCGCAAGCGCCTTCTTCCATGCCATGTAGTGCAGCGGCATCGAATCGACAATGGTCCCGTCGCAATCGAACAGATATGCGCCAAACGCGCCAGCCGGCAATTTCAATTTCAC
>DASXLU010000064.1:0-2769 GCA_036496065.1 Candidatus Acidiferrum sp. | reverse complement strand
CGCGTGACCTGCGAAACGCTGCTGGATTTGTGCAATGGCAAAGAAGTGGAACTCACTATCGACGATGGCGCACGATTGCGCGTGGCCGCAGGAAAGCCTCCCATCGTCAACGAGCAGCGGGAAGAACGTATGCGTGTTGGCTGCGGTTCGGCGACCATCGGCATGTTCGCAAAACAGTGGCTCGGTAAAGTGGACGACGTCGTTGTTGTGGATGACCACATCACCGGCATCCTATCCGAGCACCAAGCAGGAAAATTCCTGGGAGTGCGCGAAACCGGCATCGCCATCAAAGGTCGCCGCTCCACTCCGGGCCGCTACTTTCAAGTCGCCAATCCTGGCACCGGTTGGGGTGGCACGGACATTTCCGACCCGCTCACCATTCTGAAACCGTTCAAGGAAAAGTTTGCCTGGCCCAATCTTCGCCTGCTGATGGTCAGCACTACCGGCGAGCAATATGCCTATTTCGAATTAAACGAGCGTTTACAGCCTATCCAGAAAGATTTGCCGGCGGAGCTGCAGGAATCCGTTGCACGCATCCGCGAGAATTGCGAACCTGCGCTGACTACAGTTTTATTCATGGCTGGGGCTGGCGGATCGCTGCGCGCCGGCGTTACCGAAAATCCCGTGAAGCTGACCCATTCCGTGAAGGCCAGCCTCACCCGCGTCACCTGCGGAGGCGCGCCAGCCTACATCTGGCCGGGCGGTGGCATTACGTTTATGGTCGACGTGACCCGTGTGCCAGAAAACGCTTTTGGCTATGTGCCTACTCCCGCGCTAGTCGCTCCCATTGAATTCACGCTGAAGAAGGAAGACTACGCTGCGCTTGGTGGACACATGGATCACGTGCGCCCTTTGCGCGAGGTGCTTGCCGAGAAAGAACGCACGCGGCAAATTCGTTCCGTGTCGGAAAATCCCTGGCCGCTCGCGCCCAAAGGAGCCAAGGAATAGCCCATGCGCGAGCCCGCCATCATTCGAATGCTTGCTGACGGCCGGCGGCTGCATCTGCACGACGGTCCTATCGACCTGATCGTCGAGGCGAACGGAAGTGCGCAGGCGATTCAGGCTGCCTACGAAGCCGCGGCGCAGCGATTCCCTGCAATTTTGGATGAGCTTTGCGCCGAATTGACGTTGCTGCGCAGCGCTTGGCGCGACGATTCGGAGCCGCCACAAGGGCCCATCGCGCGACGAATGGCGCAAGCGGTGGCACCGTACGCGAGACACAACTTCATCACTCCGATGGCCGCAGTTGCAGGAGCCGTCGCCGAAGAAATTCTGTATGCCATCACCAATGCGGCGCAGCTCGATCGCGCTTACGTCAATAACGGCGGAGATATCGCCCTGCATCTTTCTTGCGGTGAACGCTACAAAATCGGAATGGTGGAGCGGCCGGACCGGCTATCTTTGTTCGGCTCGTTCGAAATTTCCCACAGCATGCCGATTCGTGGCGTGGCCACCAGCGGTTGGCGCGGACGCAGCTTTTCTATGGGAATTGCGGATGCCGTAACCGTGCTGGCCGAAACCGCGGCCATGGCTGACGCGGCGGCTACTATTATTGCGAATGCGGTGGACCTGCCGGGTCATCGATTGATCGTCCGTGTTCCCGCAAATGAGATTGCTCCCGACTCTGATTTGGGATTCCGGCTTGTGACGCGCGCGGTCGGCAATCTAAGTGCGTCGGAAATTGCGACGGCACTCGATGCGGGCGCTCGTGTGGCTGAAGGTCTTCTCGCAACGGGCCTGATCGTGGCGGCAGCGTTGAATCTGCATCACGAAACTCGAGTCGTCTCCGACCTGGCGCTACAAAAAACGATGGACATTTCTTCGAGGAGCTTGCTGCATGCCTGAAGTGGATTTGCGAAAACGCGTGATAGTTGTGGAGGAGATTTTTCACGAAGGCGGACCCGTCGCCGATAAACCGCTGCGGCGTGCGGCTGCTCTCGCCGTGATTCGCAATCCATTCGCGGGGAAATATGTGCAAGAGATCGCCGGATTCATGGAAGACCTGAATCCGCTGGGGCTGGAAATGGCGAAGCAATTAGTCGCGGCACTCGGCGGCGACGCGAAAGTGATCGAAGGCTACGGCAAAGGTGCCATCGTTGGCACCGCAGGCGAATTGGAGCACGGCGCGCTCTGGCACGTGCCGGGCGGATACGCGATGCGCGAAATCCTGGGCAACGCCAAAGCCATTGTTGCATCGACGAAAAAAGTTGGCGGCCCCGGAACGCGGCTCGACGTGCCGATCACGCACATCAACGCCTCCTACGTGCGCAGTCATTTCGATTCGATGGAAGTGGGCATCGCTGACGCTCCGAGAGCCGACGAGATATTGTTGGCGTTGGTGATGACCACTGGTCCACGTGTGCATGCGCGCGTTGGCGGTCTGAAGGCGTCGGACGTCAAGGGCGAGGATGGGCTGCGATGAAAGCGAAGATCCGGAAGATACTGACGTTCGTGGAGGAAACGCGAAGCGAAATGGGCAGGCCCGTGAGTCCTGCCACACGGCGCGCCGCAGCCGCAGCGGTAATCGAGAATCCGTTCGCGGGACGGTATGTCGAAGATCTTAGTGAATTGATGGAAATTGGTGAGGAACTCGGTTCCTTGCTCACGGAACGCGCGGTGGCAGCTCTTGGCATTCCCGGCCCATCCGCTGAAAGCTACGGAAAAGCTGCTGCGGTCGGCGAAAATGGCGAACTTGAGCACGCGGCGGCAATCCTGCATCCCAAGTTGGGCACGCCCGTAAGAAAAGCTCTAGGCAAAGGTGCGGCGCTG
>DASXLU010000063.1:0-14876 GCA_036496065.1 Candidatus Acidiferrum sp. | reverse complement strand
AAATGCCCTTTCGCATAACCGGCGGAAAGGCCTTTGGTCCCGGCACGTTCGACATGAAAGCGGGCATCGTTCAGGCGCTCTTCGCCCTACAAGCGCTGCAAGAATCGCGCCTGCCGGTCTTGAAACGCATCGTTTTTCTGTTGACGTCCGACGAGGAGATTGGCAGCGAATCGTCTCGCTCGCTCATCGAATCCGAAGCCAAACGCAGCGACGCTGTCTTCGTTCTCGAACCCTCACTGGGACCCCGCGGCCTCATCAAGACTTCGCGCAAAGGTGTCGGCGAAGCGCAAATTGTGGTGCATGGTCGTTCATCCCACGCTGGTCTGGCGCCCGAGAAAGGCGTGAACGCCATTCACGAATTGGCTGCTCAGATCGCTCGCATCGAGAAATGGAATAATCTCCGCCGCGGCGTCACCATCAACGCCGACGTCGTCTCCGGCGGCACGCGCACCAATGTCATCGCCGAACACGCCAAAGCCGTCCTCGATCTTCGAGCCTGGCGTGCTTCCGACATGCACGCCCTGGAAAAGCGCCTTCATTCCCTGAAGCCCGTCCATCGCGGCGCCAAACTCGAAATCACCGGCGGCTTCGATCGCCCTCCGCTCGAACGCAAACACAGCGCCGCACTCTTCGCCCGCGCAAAAACTCTCGCCTCACAAATGGGTCTGAAGATCGGTGAAGCCGCCGCAGGCGGTGGCTCCGACGGCAATTTCACCGCCGCTCTCGGCGTCCCCACCCTGGATGGCTTAGGCGCAGTTGGCGACGGCGCCCACGCCACTCACGAGCACGTACTCATAAACGCCATGCCCCGACGCGCCGCCCTCCTAGCCGCCCTAATCGCTTCGAGCTAAGGTTATGCAGCAATCCAAACTATGAATTTTATAAACAGTGTAAGAAGATTTTTTCGCGCGCCTGCACCAGAACAACCCCAACCTGCTAGCAAGATACAACTGTTACTCACGGATGCATACGACCGGTTCACCAGTGACGATTCAGCCGAAGCAGAAAGACTCGCTTGTCTGGCCTTGACCGATTCGTCCCACTCTTCCTATCCGAGTCTCGTCGAATATGCGCTCGGTTTGCTCGGTTATTTATGGATGGACGAGGAGAATTACGAAAAGCCAATCAGTTTTCTTTCTAATTTCATTCAGACACATCTGGACAATGCTACCGCCCTGGAAATGCGGGCCAGGCTTCTTTGGTATAGCGGGCGGCAAAACGAAGCGCTCGCAGATTACGACCGTGTGATAGAACTCGTCCCGTCCGATCTCTCCGCGAGAGTGGCTCGCGGGCAAGTCTTAGTCGAACTCAGTCAGCCACAAATGGCGATTGAAGATCTAGAGTTCGCTCTCGAGTTAAACAACGCTGTGCCTAACGCCAGAGACAAATCTTGGTCCGTAACACAAGCCTACACGCGCAATGGCTTAGGCGCCGCCTCCTCAGCCCTCGGCGAGTATTCAAAGGCTTTCGAACAGTTCTCTCTTTCAATCGATCTTCAGCCAGAAAATGCCTGGGTTTACTACAACCGAGCTCGAGCACGAGAGAAAACGGGAGATTTTCTCGCTGCCCTGTCTGATTACCGGAAAGCTCTAACGAATTCTCAACCGAAGCTTCCCGAATATAAACGCAAAGATGCAGAAGCGCAGATTAAGCAATTAGCAAAGCTCGATCCAGAAGAGCCGAGTTAGTAGAGCACTGCGCCGCATCGTTCTCCTCTGCGCCTCTGCGGTAAGCTCTTTCTCGTCCCTCTACCGCCCATACCTCTTCTTCAAATACTCCGCCGTCCCCTGCATCAAATCCGCATAACTATCCCGCAGCACCTCGTGCACCGCATTCTCCGACGAACTCCCAGCCTCCACGCGATCCAGAATCTTCTCCATGTCCGTCATTCCCTGTGTCTCCACGATGTACTCCACATTCGCCAGCGCCCACGCATACGCATAACGCGCCACCTCCGCCGGCAATCCCATCCACGAGCCTTCCAGATTTCCCAGCGCCGCAGCTTGCCCCTGATCGTACACCTGCACCAGCACGCCGGCGCTCTCGTCGCTTCGTTTTCCTTCCATCCACTGCGCCAGCCCCTCTTGAATCCATGTCGGCGCACGTCCATGTGTTTTCTGCTGAATGAAGCTGTGCGTCAATTCGTGTCGCAATACTCGCGATAATTCCGAATTCACGCTCGTCAACCCTTGCACCGGCACGCGAATCCGGCCGTCGTTCAGCGCTCCCACCCAGCCCGGCGCTCGCGTAATATCTGCAAACGCATCCTGCGTGTATAGCACCACGCCAATCGGTTCCGGCGGCGTGTAATTTAATTCCGACTCGATCTGCTCGAAGTGCCCTTCCAGCGTATGCAACACCTCGCGCGCCAACGCTGGTTCCGCCGCGCCGCTGTACTTCAACTGGAAGTGCGAACTCTCGTTTTCCCGGTAACTTTCTTCTTCTTTCTTATCGCGCTCCGCCTTCACCAGCGCGGCTTGCACATCCGCGTCGGGCCGCAGGTCCAGCGCCTTTCTCCACTCGATCACCGCCAGGTCCGGCCGGTTCATTCCGTAGTACGCCCACCCCGCCAGCTTGTACACATCAGCATTCTTCGGCGCCACGCCCTTGGCTTTTTCCAGATATGCCAGCGATTCCTTGAATTGGCTCTGTCGCAGATACATGTACGACAAGTTCACCAGCAGCACTGAATTTTCTGGTAGATATCCCAGTGCCGCGCGTTCTTCGTCCACCGCGTGCCCCATCTCGCCATTCGTAACTTCGAATTGTGCAGCGGCGTGATGCGCCAATCCCGCTTTCACGTTCGCACCCGCCACTCCACGCTTCGCGTCTTCTTCTACTTTCGAAATGTAGTCGCGATCAATTGCTCCGTCGTGTACCGCGTTGCGATCAATCTCCTCGGAAGCAGGCGTGGCCTCTTTTACCGGCGGCCCGATTCCCAGACTCTCCGCGGCCGCCGCGGGCGACTCCCGCATCGGCATCAGTCCGCCCTTCTCGATGTGATCCACAATCGATTTCGGGATGCTCAGTTGCCCCGCCGCAGTCTCGTAGTGCACTTTGGTGCCGTCGTCCACCACGTTATAGGCGACGATTTGCCGGCCATTTTTCAGCACAATCTTGTCGGCACGCGCAGGCAACGCCACGCACAAGAGCAACGCCGCGCACACGCCCGTCGTTCTCGCCAAACTTTTCGCCAGACTCCGCTCCCGGCACATCCTTTTATCTTACGCCCTCAAATCGCGCCCCTTTCTCCGCGCTTGTCCCTGCATGCCGAATGTGACTACACTTCCTCTATGAGGGCCCGCCTAGTTCTGGTCGCTTTTCTTCTCCTGCTCCCCACCTTCTCCTTCGCCGCTGATCCTTCTCCACGAGAACTCCTGGCTTCGCTCACCGCGCTCCAGCTCGATACGCAATCCGTCTACAGCATCACGCAGAAAGATCGCATCGAACTCCGCGAATCCGACGTCGTTCTCACTTTTGAAGAGGGCAAGCTCGTGTTCTTTCAGCCGTTCGAAGGTCGCATCACCGGATTCGTGTTTTCCGGGCTCGGCCACGCCGTCGCCTTACCTCGCGATCCCGCCGAAAAACAACAAATGGCCCGCTTCCTCGGCGCTCCCGTTCTCGACCAGCAATTCGTTTCCGGTTACGTCCGTTTCACCGACGACACCGCCAACGATCTTCTCGCCCAATTCAAGTCCGCCAATTTGCAGCCCGCGCAGGATTCCTCGTTCACAGCGCTCTGGAACACCTATCTGCAGAAGCTCAATCCGTCGCACGCCCTGCGCATCCTTTTCGAAAGGTTTTCGGCTTCGCCGCGCCATTTCTTTCACGCAGGTATGGACGGCTTGCAGACCGGCCCGTTCGACGTGCTGATCGAAGACATGCGCACCGAAAATCTCATGCTCGGCCAGCCTCGTACTGTCGATAAGCGCGACTTCTACGACATTTGGGCGGCCTACCCCACCGCTTCCTTCATTCCGCCTAAGGCGCATTTCGACGCCTTGCAATATCACATCGACACCACCATCCGTCCCGATAACACTCTCGAGGCCGACACTTCCATCGACTTCCGCGCACTCACCGGCGGCGAGCAGTTTCTGCTTTTCCAGCTTGCACGCGCCCTCAAGGTTGAGAGCGTTTCTCTCGGCAATACCTCCCTGCCTTTTTTTCAGAACGAAGGCATCACCCAACGCGACCTCCGCTCCAAGGGCGACGATAGCCTTTGCCTTTTTCTTCCTGCGCCTCCAAAGCCCGGCGAACTCTTCACCCTGCGCTTTCGCTATCGCGGCGACGTCATCGAAAACGCCGGCAACAACGTTCTCTTCGTCGGCTCGCGCGAAAGCTGGTATCCGCACTTCGGCGACACCGCGGAATTCGCGCTTTACGATATGAACTTGCGTTGGCCCAAGCGCCTTCGACTGGTCGCCACCGGCAACAAACTTGATGAGCACGAAGACGGCGACTATCGCGTCGGCCACTGGAAAACCGATCAGCCCGTACCTGAAGCGGGCTTCAATCTCGGAGACTACGCCGTGAATTCCATCACTTCCGAGAATCGCTCCGTCGAGGTCTATGCCAATCATCAACTCGAAGAAGCCATTGTCGCTCGCTTGCGGCAATCCCCATCGATCTTCGAGTCAACGGAAAGTTTTCCGCTTGGCGTCGGTCGCTCCCGCAAGCTCGATGCTCCCCCTCCAACTCCTAGCCCCGCCGATGCCTTACGGCAGATCGCCAAGGAAGTCGATTCGTCCATTCGTTTTTATGAGCGCTACAGCGGCCCATTCCCTTTCAAGCATCTCGGCATTTCGCAAATTCCGGGGGCTTTTGGTCAGGGCTGGCCGGGCCTGGTTTATCTTTCCACTCTTTCGTTCATGAGCGCGGACGCGCAGCAACGCGCTGGTCTCACTTCCGCCGGCCAGGAACTCTTCACCGACATCATTCCTGTTCACGAAGTTGCTCACCAGTGGTGGGGTAACGTTGTTGGCTGGTCCAGCTATCGCGATCAGTGGATCAATGAATCAATTTCCGCCTATCTCGCGCTTCTTTTTGTGGACTCGCAGAAAAACCCGGACCGCACCCTGCACACCTGGCTCGAACGCCATCGCCTCCGTCTGCTCACCAAAATCATCAATGAAGATCTTTCTCCCGCCGACGTTGGCCCGCTCATCATGGGCAGCCGCCTCTCATCTTCCAAATCGCCCGATGCCTACGACGCCGTCATCTACTCCAAAGGCGTTTGGATCATTCACATGCTTCATGAAATGCTTCGCCAACCCAATTCCGACAATCCCGATGCGCGGTTTATGGCCCTGATGCGTTCGTTGGTAACCAAATACGACGCTAAGGCGCTTTCCACTTCGCAGTTGCAGAAGGAAGTCGAAGCCGTCATGACTCCGAAAATGGATCTTGAGGGCGGGCGTTCGATGGAATGGTTTTTCGAGCAGTACGTTCGCGGAGCAGGCATTCCGCGCTACAAAGTGGAATTCACTTCACATCACACCGAAAAAGGATTTCAGATTCGTGGCAAGCTGCTGCAATCCGGAGTGCCGCATTCCTTCATCGCTCCGGTTCCGCTCTACGCCTCCACGGGCTCCGGCCGCAACGTTCTCCTGGGCACCGTCGATACCATCGGAGACGAAACGCCGTTCACCTTCACCGTTCCCGCCGTCCCCCACAAAATCCTGGTCGACCCGAAACTAACCCTACTCTGCGTCTCCGACTAACTCGCGTGGCACAGTCACTCCTGTTCACCCTGAGCATCGAAGGGACTGTGCTCTTGGAGGCACTCTTCCAGCCCACTCCCATAACTCCGTGCCCTCCGTGCTCTTCCCTCTGTGCCCTCTATGGTAGAGTCTTTCCTTCACCCTTCAACTCGCCAACGTCCAAGCAACTCCGTTGCCTCGCGCGCCCCTCCCCTACTTCTTCTCCATCAACTTCTCTTCCAACATCGGACTATTCAAATTCAATTCAGCCTTGCCATCTTCCCCAAACACGTACGGATATCCTTCCGCATCCGCCGGCACCCCTCGCAAAAATCCCGCCTGCACCAGATCACTCATCTTCGTCGGGCGCTTACCCAACTTCTTCTCGTATTCGTCCGCCAACCGGTCCAACTCGCGGCAATCCAGGTCAGTCTTCAACAGCCGCAAATGCGACTCCGCATTTTTCTTGATGGCCGGATCCGTGGCCGTCTGCAAGACCTGCATCCACAACGTATACGATGTCTCCGGAGTTTCCCCCTCGGCCGCGATTTTCGCAGCCATCACTTTCATCCAGATCAGCGCATTGGGATTTTTGCTTCCTTCCTCGAACGCCGCGGCCGCCTTCGGATAATTCTTGGCGTCGAAGTAATACACATTGCCCAAATCCTGATACAGATGCCACTCATCGGGATTCGATTTCAGCCCGCGCTCCAGCAACTTCACTCCCAGATCCGGTCGTCCTGCCCCGCGTGGTGGCGCATCGCTCAAAAATGTCGAACCGAACCGGTAAGCCACAATCAATTTCGGATCGAGCGTCGTCGCAACATCCAGAAGCGGCCACAGCAACTCCAGCTTCATATCACCAACGTGGTGCTTTTCCCCGTAATACTGCACCGCTCGCGTCCAGTAAATTGCGCCCATCAGCGGTGCATATTCCAGGCTTAACGCCTTCACCAACCGTGGTGACCGCAACTGCATCTCATCTCGTTCTTCGTAAATCTCGTGGCGCTCCGCATCGATACGCTCCTGCAAGCGCCACACCGCCGTCAGCCCCAGCACCACGATGGCCGCTACTCCGAGACCTGCCCGCCAGTCCTTCCTCATTTCAGATTCCGTCGCGAGAAAATTGCCGCCGCTCCCGCCAGCACCACAGCGGAATAAATCACGCCGTAAAGCGTCGCGTGCCACACCAAAGCCCCAGGCACCACCCCGCCATGCGCCACCGTTCCCATCACGTTGAAATTTTCGAAATTCGGCAATACGTACGAAACGCCCTTCAACATCCTCAGCGTCGCAGGATTAATGTCCACCGCCTGCATCGTCCTTAAATTCTGCGCGAACACTCCCGCCACATAAATTCCGGCGCTGAACAAGATCGCCAGAAAAGGCGTCGTAAAGCAGGAAAACAACAGCGCCAAGCCCACCAGCAGCGCCAACTTCAACACAATCAGATATACCGCCACCAGAATGTATACATCGCTTCCCGTCAGCGAGTGCTTCACCGTCCATAGAGCCACGAACAATCCCACGGCCATCGCCGCCGTGTTTACCGTCAGCGTCATCACCAGGCCAAAGAATTTTCCCAGCAGAAACTCCCATCGCTGCACTGGCTTGGCCAGTAACGCGTACAGGGTGCGCTTATCCATCTCCTTGGACACCAGGCCCACGCCAATAAAAATCGCGATGAATATCCCAATCACCGAGATAGCCGTCAGACCCAGGCTCACAATCACGCTGGATTCGATTCCAATGGAAATCTGTCCCACCAAAATCGCCGCGCCCATCATCAACAACGCAAAAAACACCAGGTTGTACAGCACCCGATCGCGCACCGCTTCGCGAAATGTGTTGGTCGCTACTGTCAGCACATTTTTCATTTTCCACTCACATCGATCGCATTCGCTTGCGCTCGATCGGCTTCCACCAGGTTCATGAAGAATTCTTCCAAGTTCGGCTTGACCTGGCTCACGGATAGAATCCGCGCCCCTGCCGCCTTCAATTCGTCGATCGCTCCGTAAAGCTCGCTTTCCGGAATTTGCACCCGGTAACGCTCGCCCGTCCGCGCGGCTCGCGCCAGCAACGGTGCTTTTTGCAGTTCGCCGTGCAGCTCAAACAGAATTTCCATTCCCTGCGTCTGAATCCCAACCATTTCTCCCGGCGTCCCTACGCCGCGCAACTTCCCGCCAACAATCACACCCACGCGATCGCACAGCATCTCCGCATCGGTCAGAATGTGCGTCGAAAACAAAACAGTTTTCCCCGCGTGCTTCAGCTCCAGAATAATGTCGCGTACTTCCCGTCGCCCCAGTGGATCGAGGCCCGACATCGGTTCATCCAGCACCACCACCTCTGGATCGTGCAGAATGGCCTGCGCCAAACCCACCCGCTGCAACATTCCTTTGGAATATTTGCGTAGCTGGATTTTTTTCGCGGTCTCGAGTCCAACTTTTTGCAGCATCTTGGCGACGCGTTCGCGCCGGTCTCCCGCACTCAGGTTGTGAAATCGCGCGAAATAGTCCAGCACTTCCGTGGCTGTCAGGTAATCGTAAAAATACGGCTGCTCCGGCAAATACCCGATGTTCTGGTGCATCCTAACGTCATCGATCGATTTGCCCTGTATTCGCGCGGTGCCGCTTGTCGGAAAGATCAAGCGCATCAGCAGCTTAATCGTCGTGGACTTTCCTGCGCCATTCGGTCCGAGAAAACCAAAAACTTCTCCGGTCTCCACCCGCATCGTCAGGTTTTCAAGCGACTTCTTCGTTTTCAGATTCAGAAACCCGAACGGGTATTCTTTCGAAAGATTCTCTGTTTCGATCGCTGGTGTACTCATGAACCTATTTTTCGGAAAGTTTTCGGGAGCGTCAATCCATCACCGCTAGCAATGTTCGCTGCCTGCAACTCTATCTTAAGCGCCCAGCATCCCTCCCAACTTAAACCCGCCCAATTTCCAAATTCGCTAGCCCGTGCGATCGCAGATCTCCGTGTAGGGGCGCAGCCACTGCTGCGCCCCATGTCCGCAAACCCAACCAAACTGCACCCATTTCCCGAATTCTCCTGCTGTTCGTGTGTCTTCTTTAGGAGGCGGGAGCTTCAGCTCCCGCGTACCCGCCACGCTCGTTGTGGGCTTTAGCCCCTGAAGCAAGCCGCTCCTGCAGATTCTCGCTAATACCGTAGGGGCGCAGCACTGCTGCGCCCCAGTTAGCAACATTTCCAACGTTTGAGATCTGAAGTAAGGCAAGCTGACTTCGAAGATTAAGCGGCACCACCGAACCAGAGGTGTTCTGAAATTTGCGGGCTGGCTATCGTCTTACTTCACGATCTGCACCAGATCGCCCTTCGGCAGCGATTCCGGCATCGGCTGCAACGTCTGCGGCGACCGCCAATTATCCAAGATCCCAACCTGCTGCACACAAGACACCGTACACATCGGCGCGCATCCCTTATGTGTCAGATATTCCCGATGCCGCATCTCGTCCGTGTATTGGCTCAGCGGGATCCCCGGATACCCGCGCTGTTGCGAGCACCAGTGCACCAGACCATCCTCGCAAATGTACAAATACCGCGACCCCGCGCGGCATTTCCAATCATGCTCACGTCCACGCGCCACGTTATGCTGGAATTCATTGAATCTCGAATACGAACGCTTCCCCAGCGTCATGATCTCTTCGAAAATTTCCTGTTCCCGCCCGCCCAGCGGTTTCAATTGCCCGCTATGATCATGAATAATCCCAACCGTACTCGTGAATCCCAGTTCCACAGCGCGGTGTGCAATCTTCAGCGCATCCTCGGGATCTTTCACGCCGCTGCCCAACACCGAATTAATATTCACCTGAAAGACCGCCCACTCCGACAGCATCTCCAGCCGTCCATCCAGCGTCTTCAGGCTCTTTTTCGACACCTCGTCCGGCGCCGCATTATCGATACTGATCTGCAGGTGTTCCAACCCGGCTGCGTTCAGGCGCTCAATTCGCTCTTTGTTCAGAAAGAACCCATTGGTGATCATGCCCGCGATCATTCCGCGGCTTCGTATCTGCCGGATAATCTCGTCGAGGTCCGGGTGTAGCAGCGGCTCGCCACCGCTAATCGTGATGATCGACGTGCCCATATCCGCCAGCCGGTCCAGCCGCCTTTTCATTTCTTCCAGCGGCACGGGCGTCGAGACGTCGTCAAACTCGTTGCAATAGGTGCAGTCCAGGTTGCAGCGCCGCATTGGGATGATATGCACCAGCACCGGATGCTTCGTAGACACCAGTGCCTTCGCGATCATCCGCAACTCTCTCAATCGCGTCCGGTAAAAGCGCAACCGTCTGCGCCGTCGTGTTTCGGGCGAAGCTTTCCCCTTAGGCTTCCCTGCCATACCGACCAATTCCCCCAGCCCTCAATTATACAGGAACGCCCTTTTCGCAACCGGTAAGTCCTTCCCTCGTTGCGAAAACGCCTGCGTCTGAACCAGCTTAAAATAGCAGCAAGCAAAATGTTCCGGGCTTATTGAAATTGGTGTCGCGAGACTTAACTCCGAAGCACACCGCCAGCGGAGGGGACCAGGCAAAGCCCGTTCCTTACTGCGCTTGGCGACAAGCCAGCGCCGGAGGCGCGCCACAAGGTAGCCCAGCGCTCACCCTGAGCATCGCGAAGGGTAGATCGCCCGTCACTAGCGAGAGCGCCGTAGGCGCGGCACTTTGTCGTCCGACCAACTCAGCTTTGACGGCGCCTGCCGCGGGGAACGCACGGGGCAAAATCAAACGCCGTCCGCACACACCCCGACCGTCCCCGCAAACCATCCGCTTGCTGCGTCACCCTAAATTAAATTGCGTTCTAATGCGTCTGGCTCGTTACCGCCGGCAAATCCACCGACCGCACATTCGCCGTCATTTCCGTGGTTTTCCGCCAATCGACGTCGCTGGTATTCACCGCGCCCTGCGTGCCATCCAACAATCGATACATCAGGACGCCGCCATCAACGCGATACTTCGTCGCCTCATACACCTGGCCCGACTTCAGCATCAGAATCGTGAAGCGCGTCGTCTCGCCGTTCGCCACCGCCGCGTCCGGCGCACTCGCTACATTCGCCACGCTAGCGCCGCCCGTCACGTCGCTCACCTTCAACCCTGCGGGCTGAATCCCTTGAGGGTTTGTCGGCTGCACGAACGAACTCGGTCTGCTCGCATACGGCGGCCGGTTCGAACCCTGCAACGAATGCGCCACCGCTTGCGGCACCACGATGTCGTCCATCAATCGCAGTTCCATAGGCTCTTCGCCCTTCAACGCCGGCCGAGGACCGCGCGCCGGCAGCGTCAGCACTTTCCACGGCCACAGTGGAGGAAGCATCCACTCCGCCACATCCCGCTTCGGATGTCCCTTTCCCTTGATGTCGCCCTCTTTATCCACCTTATAGCCTTTCGCCTGAATCACTTTTGCCGGCAACGGCACATCCCCTGTCGGCACGATCACGCGATCAAACGTAATCTTCAGGTAGCCTTTGCCCACAAAATGTCCTGGCTCTTTGTCGGCCTCCAGATGCCCAGCCAGCATGCTTCCCCTCGGAAACACTGTCCGGCCAAACTCCTGAAAACTCCGCAGATGACACAACACCGGATCTCCCACCGACGCCGTCGCCGACGAAAAATTCGGCTCGTCTAACGTGCATTGCAGCAGCGTTCCCGCTGGCACCAACAGATCCTGCGCACGGATCTCTGCAGCCGCCAACAGCAACACCCCTGCACTCACCATGTAAAGAATGGTTCGCTTCATAACTGGACTCCCCTAAACACACTTCGGTCTCAACGGCTTAAGCTCTAAGCCGCTTCACCCCGATGAGCGTGGCGGGATCCATCGCTGGACACACCAACCTACCCTCGGAACCATCCCCAGCCCCCCAACCCACATCCCCCAAAAAAGTCGCGCCCCTCCCAACTTTTTTTTCAACTGTCACTTCGCCCCATCCCGCACCGTGGCACAGCCATTCCTGGCTTTGCTCCATCAACGCGTTGCGTCTTTCACCCCTTGTCCGCGCTCCGTCTTGTAGGGGCGCAGCACTGCTGCGCCTCATCTCGGCAACCTCCCCGCGTCTTGCCTCCCCCATCCCCAGCCGCGCTCCATCCGCACACAAAAAGAGGCCCCGTCTCTGCGACCGCTCCGCACCAACCTGTCGTGCAGAACCGCCGCAACCACGGAGCCCCATCAGCTTGCCCGCCCCTCCCGCCCAAGAAGGGACGGGCAACCGCGCCGATCTCTAGATTCTTCCGCCAGCGTTGAAGCTTCCCTCTTGATCCGCTGGGATCACCTCGAAGTGATAGTTCGCCTCCAAGAGCCCTGCGTCATACGACGAGCGCGGCAGCACAAAACTTTTTCCGCTGCCCTGTACTTCCATCAAAATCGCCTTCGCCTCAGTCCGCTTGAACGTCATCTTCGGTCCATCGTTCTCCGCACTTCCCAAAACGGTCACGAACGATGCGTACGACTTTACGTCCCTTCCACGCAGCGTCACCACTTCCACTGCATCAACCCCCGGCTTGCCCTTCGTTACGGCCTCAATCTTGTACGTCCCGGCAGGCATCGCCTGATTCCCCGCCACAAACGCGAACGGCACCTTCACCAACGTGCCCTTGGAACTCTGCGCATTCGCGAATGGAATCTGTGCCGTCACGCCCACGCTCAACAACGTTGCGATCATCACCACTTTTTTCATTGTTATCTTTCCTCCATTATTAGGAGCGGCCTCGCTGTTGCCCGCGAAGCCGCTTCGTCTTCGTCGCGGCGTACCCCCAATGCTGTCCGCCGCGATTAATCGACAACCTCACGTTAGCTTTGCCCACACCTCTGTGCAGTCAAGAAGCATCAAGTCCTAGTGAAGTGTTGTTAAGTTGCTTACGAGGTGATTTACACTTCTTAACGGGTATCCAGGCAACGCGCCGCTACAATAAATATACTTTCTCGCTATGATTGAAGATTGTTTCGGTTTGGACGCTAGCCTCATGACACCTCTGCGCAAGCCCGCTCTCGACGGCGATCCCATTGCTCGCCGCATCCTCATCATTGATGACGACGTCGAGCTCTGCGAACTCCTCACCGAATATCTCGTCCCCGAAGGCTTTCAAGTCGACGCGGTTCACAGCGGCACACAAGGGATCGAGCGCGCTTTGTCCAACAACTACGCACTCCTTGTTCTCGACGTCATGCTTCCCGGCACTCGCGGCTTCGACGTTCTGCAGCAGATTCGCACCAAATCTCGCGTGCCTGTCATCATGCTCACTGCTCGCGGCGACGAAGTTGATCGCATCCTCGGCCTCGAAATTGGCGCCGACGATTACATGCCCAAGCCGTTTAATCCTCGCGAACTCGCCGCGCGTATCCACGCTGTTTTGCGGCGCACATCCACAGCTTCGGAACCTGCCGCCAGCAATGAGCCGTTGCGCCTGGCCGATATCGAACTCGATCCCGGGGCGCGTTCGGCAAAACGCGACTCCCGCGAAATTGACCTCACCTCTGTTGAATTCGACTTGCTCAATATCTTCCTGCGCTCCGCCGGCACCGTTTTACAGCGCGAAGATCTTGCGCGCCAGGTACTCGGCCGCGATCTGGCTCCTTTCGATCGCAGCATTGATGTTCACGTCAGCAATCTTCGCAAGAAGCTCGGACCACTTCCCGATGGCAGCGATCGCATCAAGGCCGTACGCAGCGTAGGATATCTCTACGTGCTCGTCGAAAAGGCCAAGGCAAAGTGAGCTGCTCGCGTGCGTAGTCTCTTCCTGAAAATTTTCTTGTGGTTCTGGGTGGCCATGGCCCTCGTCAGCATCACCCTCATTCTTTCCGAATTGTTTAGCGACTCCCGTGCCTCCCAGGAACGCGACGACGCGGTTGACCGCACTATGACGCCGCTCATCGCCGACAACCTTGTCGAGATCTACGACACCCAGGGCAAGGCGGGTCTCGCTGCTTTCATCAGCCGTACCGAATCCAGTTTTCCAGGGACACCTTATCTCTTCGATTCCCGCGGCGGCGAAGCCCTCGGCCGCAATGTCTCGCCGGAGACGCAACAGGCCTACGCGCTCGCGCCCAGTAATGGTCAAACGGAAATCATTCACCGAGGAAACACTCGCTGGGTCGCCCAGATCATGACCGCCAATAGCGGCCACAAATATGTCTTCGTATTACAGGTCAACCCGCACTACGGTCCTACGCCCTTCATTCATGCGCCGTCACAAGTTCAAGTCCTTCGTGTATTGGCCATTCTCCTGATCGTTGGACTGATTTCTCTGGTCATCACCCGCCACATCACTTCTCCCATCCTTCGCCTGCGCCTGGTTGCCAATCAACTTGCCCAGGGTAATCTCGCCGCGCGTGTGGGTTCCGATTCCATGCAGCGCAAAGACGAACTGGCCGAACTCAGCAAGGATTTCGACCACATGGCCGCTCAGATTCAAACTCTGATGGCTTCGCAGCAGCGCCTCCTGAGCGACATTTCCCACGAATTGCGCTCTCCGCTTGCGCGCCTCAGCGTTGCGCTTGGCCTCGCGCGTCGCAGCGCCAGTTTGGAAACCGCTTCCGCTCTGAACCGCATTGAACGCGAGACCCAGCGCCTCAACGAATTGATCGCCGGCTTGCTGCAACTTGCGCGCATGGAAAGCGGCTCGGAAAAAATCCCTCGCGAAATTGTCAATCTGGATTTGCTGCTGAAAGATGTTGCCGCCGACGCGAATTTTGAAGCGCGCAGCCGCAATCGTGGCGTGCGCGTCGCGGTCAACACGCCTTGCCAGGTGCAAGGCAATCCGGAACTCCTCCGTAGTGCTATCGAAAACGTTGTTCGCAACGCCATCAACTACACGCCGGAAAATACCGAAGTCGTTGCCACTCTTACCTGCGAAGATAACGCCAGCAGCGCCGTCGTTCGCGTATGCGATCAGGGACCGGGCGTTCCTGAATCCGCTCTCGCCAATATTTTTCAGCCTTTTTATCGCGTCGAGGCCGCGCGCGATCGCTCCACCGGCGGCACCGGCTTAGGCCTGTCCATCACCGACCGCGCCATCCGCGGCCATGGCGGCTCCGTCCAAGCCCAAAATGTTCCCGGCTCCGGCCTCCAGATCGAACTCCATCTCCCCGTAGCCCATTCAGCCACCCAACCGTAGCCTCCCGTAGCCCACCCATTCCCGCTTCGCTTCGTGCCACAGCCATCCC